>CAMBNE010000206.1 GCA_945868935.1 uncultured Clostridia bacterium | reverse complement strand
GTAGCGACCATTAACTCCACACTCCACTCTCCACACTCCAAACTAATATAAATTTTGGTTTAGCTTTAATAATAGGAAACACTAAATTAGTCTATATAAATATCCAAACAAAAAAACAGTCGGAACACCGTCTTAACGATACTCCGACCTTACTTCAAAATTTACAAACCGAAATAACTGCTCAATCAGAATGATTTAAAATTTTCAATTACTTCTTCACGGTGCTTGTAGTTGTCCGAATTTTCATCGGGCTTTTCGTCGTCAATGCTTGAGTCCGTGTAAATCAGCAAATATTTTTCGTCATCAGAAAGGTATGCCTTTACCGACGGCAAATCAAGAATTGTAAACTCGCCGCTGTTCTTTACCGACTCAATAACAGTCTTTGCAGTATCGTTAAGATTTTTTACGTCATATTCATAAAGCTCAATCGTAATTGCCTTTCCGCCGTAAGCTGTGATGAACTTTTTACCCTCTTTTGCGCCGATAAGAGATGCGTCCATTACGGTTACGTTGCTTTCATCAAGCTTGCCGTCCTTCATAGTAAAATACTCAAGCTCAGTAAAATAATCTATCAAGCCCTCAAGATTATCCTTAAAGTCGGCAGGTTTCGGCTCGTCCTTTGTAGCGGCAGTGCCTGTAGCCTCGGTAGCCTGAGTTGCTTTATTCTCTTTTGAAAGTGCGTCCTTGTATCCGCAGCCTACAGAAACGGCAGCAATAAGTCCTACACATAAAATTGCGGCAATAAATCTTTTCATAAAAATAATCCTTTCAAAGGTAATTTGTCAAAGTTATATTTTATTATAACGCATTGCAACGCATAAATCAATATTTATATAAAAAACAATCAGAAGATATGTGAATAATTTTAATCAAAGCGGATGCTCAATTATCCAATGAGTCAAGCTGTCAAGTTCAAGTTTTCCTGATGCTAAATCCAATATTATCTGATAAAGCTCTTTCTGGGTATAGTCAATCTCTATTCCGTTAAGAGCTAGAAACACAAGCATTGTGTGTGTTCCGATTCTTTTATTTCCGTCAATAAAAGCGTGATTTTTAATTATTCCGAAACACAGACGGGCGGCTTTCTGTTGAACAGTTGAAATAAATCCTTACCGTCAAATTTTTGAAACGGTGCATTAATTGCTGAATCGAGTAATGCTTCATCACGAACACCGTCAAGACCGCCTGTTTCGTCAATCAACTGTTTGTGCATAAATAAAATCTGTTCCTTCGATAAGACAATCATTTTACAAGAACCTCGTATGCTTCTCTGTTTTTGGCGATAAGTCTTTTTGAAATCTCCGCAACAGCCTCATTGTCTGCAAGCTGTTCTTCTTCAGCCTGACTGAATTCAACAATCAGGTATCGAGGGATATTATTTTTTAGTATTACAGCAGAGCCGTTTTCATCAACAAGTCTTGCAACCTTGGAAAAGTTTCGGTTAGCTTCCGTTATTGATATAAGAGAATTAGTATTTACGTTCATATAAGTTCCTCCTAAGTAGGATTAATCTATCCTACTTTATTATATCCACAACTACCTTTTATGTCAACAAAAAGATAAAACGGACAGCCTTAGCTGTCCGCCTATGTTTTTCACAATGGTGTTGTTATTGAAGTGTTATGCAAGTACGTAAACGTTCACATCACGTCTGCCGAAGTTTACACATTCGTCATAGGTGTTGTAGAAACAGTCTACAATTGCAGAGCCGTCCATAAGTGCTCCGCCCGTATCAACAGCAGTTGCATAGCCGTAAACAAAGCTTCCGTCTGTTGAAACAATGTAGAGCTTTGAACCGTAGGGAATTATGTTGGGGTTAACTGCAACACCGCCGTGATAAGCAAGCACGCCTGTTGCTGTTCCTGCTCCTGCAGGAGCTGTATAAGCAGTACCCGAACCTGTAAGAACCTGACTGTAGGCAACTGTTGCACCGTTTGAGTCGGTAAATGTTCCTGCACCGCCGCTTGTTGCAGCACCCTTTGTTCCGACAAGGATAACCTCGTCAACGGGCTTTCTGATTGTCTTTTCGGCAACGACCTTGTCGGAGGTCTTTTCGCCGTCTATGTACTTTACCTCACGGGTAACGATTTTTTCACCGTCTTTACCCTCTGTCTTAACCTTTGTTTCGCCAAGCTCAACATCGTCGGAATTTTTCTTTACAGTGTCGTAAGCGATTTTTTCTTTTGAGGATTCCGTCTTGTATGTAACACGCTTGATTGTTACAGAATAGATGTTCTCAACATCTTCATTGTGCGATGTGGAAAGAATATCATCATCGTCTACCTCGTAGCCCGCAAAATTGAGAGCGTCGTACACATTCACAAGCGCAAGCTTAACGTCTTTTGTTTTGCCGTCGGCAGTTACGCTGACCTTTTTGGTCTTGTAAATGTTGATTTCCGTGTCCTTTGTTATTTCACTGTCGGGGGCAGGAACGGAAATTTCATCATCAGCAAGAGTAATGTCTGCTTTTTTCAGAGCGTCGGCAACCGTTCCCTTTGCAAGATGAACAAGCTGACTTTTGCCGCCGTTGTTGATTGTGATTTTGTTTGCGTCGAGGATTGTTACGTCGAGCTTAAAATCGTTGTTGTGTGTGACTACAAGGTCGCCGTTTGAAAGCTCATACTCAACCTTGCTGCTGAATCCGTTGTTATCTTCCGAGTTTGAGGCGCTGTTACTGCCCGACTGAATTGCAGCCGCAACGGTAATAACCGAGCCGAGGACAACTGTTGCTGCAAGGCTCAGCGCAACGGCTGATTTTGCGATGCGAAGTTTATCCGCTGTAAATCTCATTGTAATAACTCCTTTTTCAATTTTTCAATTTTTTCATTCGGGCACAACAGTCATATGTTCCTGTCTGTCCGAATTGAATGCAACGTTACGTTGCTTCAAATACCTTCCTGTGCCAAAGCAGTTTTGCAGGATTTTTGCAAGTCCGCTTGGTACAGTTGGCAATTATAAACTCGTCTTTTGGTTATGTCAACCTAATTCAGAATTGATTTTTTGTGCAATATTTACAACGATTCTGGGTATTTTTCTCAATTAGCATTATTTTTTCGAGCTTTTATTTGATTTTTCCCTGCAAAAATATGGTCAATTTGCAAGAATTTAATTTGTCACCAATTTGTTATCATTTTATTACTGATTTGTAACTATTTTATGACAACTGTTACAGAAATATTACAACGATAATAATTGACAAGTTCATATAATTTTATAGTTCTATATTATCAATTAAGAATAATTAATGACTATTTTATTATTCTTTACAATTTTACAAAAAACTCACTTTAAAGACGTTTGTAATATTTTTAGGCATAACAAATCGGACAGCGGCACTTTGCCGCTGTCCGACTGAAAATACGATATATTTACTTTTCTGGGTATCATTTTTATTAAGCTAAACCATAATTTAGGTTAGTTTGGAGTGTGGAGAGTGGAGTGTGGAGTTTTGGTCGAGTGGATAGGTTGGAATAATTTAAAAGTATAGTTCCCGAATTAATTTATATGCGGCGTTGCCGCAAGCGTGAAAATATATTATTGTAGCGGCGAACTG
>CAMBNE010000205.1 GCA_945868935.1 uncultured Clostridia bacterium | reverse complement strand
TCCATAATTTCCTCCGTATATTCTTTTACAAGTTAATTATAACAAATAAAAACTGTAATTGCAACAATAATAATTTATTTAAAATATAAGTTTACATTTCTGCGCAAATTTGGTATAATAACAAATTGTGATAAGATAATGTAATTTGAAAATATATATCAAAGAAAGGTATGTGTTTATGGTACAGTTTGAAGAATTGCTGCTCGGACTTCAGGCGTTAAAGCCTGAAATTGACGATTTGTCCGACGCTCTCGGAATGAAAGGGATGTTATCCGAAATTCAGCAGCTTGAGCTTAAGGCTACCGAGCCGGGATTCTGGGATGACGTTGAAAAGTCACAGAAGGTTTTGCAGAGAACAGGTGCGCTTAAGGGCAAGGTAGAAGCATACGAAGGTCTTGTAGCAAAATACGAGGATACAGTAGCGTTAATTGAGCTTGCAAATGAGGAAGAGGATTTATCGCTCCTTGAAGAAGCAGAAAGCGAAGTTAACGCAGTTAAGGAAAACCTTGAAAAGCAAAGACTTCAGACCTTGCTTACAGGTGAATACGATAAAAATAATGCAATTCTCACTTTCCACGCAGGCTCGGGCGGAACAGAAGCACAGGACTGGGCAGAAATGCTCTACAGAATGTACACACGCTGGGCAGAGGCTCACGGCTTCAAGGTAAAAGAGGTTGACTACCTCGACGGCGACGAGGCAGGACTAAAAAGTGCCGTTCTGCTTATCGAGGGCGAAAACGCATACGGTTATCTCAAAAGTGAAGCAGGCGTTCACCGCCTTGTGCGAGTATCTCCGTTTGACTCGGCAGGCAGACGTCACACGAGCTTTTCTTCATTAGAGGTTATGCCCGAAATGGACGATGATATTCAGGTAAACATCGCCCCCGAAGATATTAAAATGGACGTTTACCGTGCAAGCGGTGCAGGCGGACAGAAGGTAAACAAAACCTCATCAGCCGTTCGTCTTACTCATATTCCGACAGGTATCGTAGTCGCAAGTCAGGTTGAAAGAAGCCAGTATCAGAACCGTGACGTTGCTATGAAAATGCTTATCTCAAAGCTTGTTGAAATCAAGGAGCGTGAGCACCTTGAAAAAATTGAAGATATCAAGGGCGTTCAGAAGGAAATCACATGGGGCTCGCAGATTCGAAGCTATGTATTTATGCCCTATACAATGGTAAAGGACCACAGAACAGGCTTTGAAACGGGTAACATTCAGGGCGTTATGGACGGCGACCTTGACGGATTTATCAATGCATACTTAAAATGTGCAAGCCTTGGAACCTTGCAGAAATAAAAAGGGGTAATTTTATGAAATATTTTGTAATGCTTTGTGACGGAATGGCTGACGAGCCTGTTGAAGCGCTCGGCAACAAAACTCCTATGGAAAAGGCTGTAAAGCCTTGTATGGACAGCCTTGCGTCAAAGGGCGAAGTGGGAATGGTAAAGACTGTTGCAGAGGGTCTAAAGCCCGGCAGTGACGTTGCAAACCTTTCCGTTCTCGGATATGAGCCTGCAATCTACTACAGCGGACGTTCTCCGCTTGAGGCGGCAAGCATAGGAATTGATTTAAAGGATACTGACGTTACATTAAGGTGCAACCTTGTAACGCTTTCCGACGAGGAAAATTACGAGGACAAAACAATGGTTGACTACTGCGCAGGAGATATTTCAACGCAGGAGGCGGCTGTTTTAATAGATTACATTCAGGAAAAGCTCGGTGACGATACTTTTAAATTCTATTCGGGTGTTTCGTACCGTCACTGCCTTGTGTGGAGCAACGGCAATCCTCACCCGGGCGAGCTTACACCTCCGCACGATATTTCAAACCGTGTGATTACCGACTATATTCCAAAGGGCGAGGACACCGCAAAGCTTTACGAGCTTATGAAGAAGAGCTACGATTTGCTCAAGGACCACCCTGTTAATAAGCAGAGAGTTGCAGAGGGCAAGCGTCCTGCAAACTCAATCTGGCTCTGGGGTGAGGGCACAAAGCCTCAGCTTGACAGCTTTTTCGGCAAATTCGGCAAGAAGGGCAGTATGATTTCCGCAGTTGACCTTTTAAAGGGCATTGCAATCTGCGCAGGAATGAAGAGCGTTGACGTTGAGGGAGCAACTGGCTACATAGACACCAATTTTGACGGCAAGTGCAGGGCGGCTATTGAGGAGTTTAAGAACGGCGCAGATTTTGTTTACGTTCACGTTGAAGCACCCGACGAGTGCGGTCACAGAGGAGAAATTGAGAACAAGGTAAGAGCTATTGAGCTTATCGACGAGCATATTCTTGCACCCGTAACCGAGTTTCTTAAAGGTTATGATGATTTTGCAGTTCTCGTTTGTCCCGACCACCCGACACCGCTCTCAATAAAAACACACAGTTCAAATCCTGTTCCGTACCTGATTTACGACAGCAAAAATGAAATTGACAGCAATGTAAAATGCTTCTGCGAAAAGGAAGCAAAGCAGACAGGCAACTACATAGAAAAAGGCTTTACAATGATGGATTACTTCCTGTCAAAGTAATAAGTAAGCTTTACTTTACTATTGTAGAGAGCGACGCCCTCGTCGCTCATTACAATCGCAACTTACAAATAAATAAAATTCCAAATATGACCTCAACGGATAATTTTCCGTTGAGGTCATATTTTTATGCTTGTCAACATAGTATCTATTAAGCAAATAAATTTTGGAGGAATTTAAAATGACAAGCATTCAGGATAAGGGACGTTTTATTCAGGCGGTAAAGTGCCTGTGCCCGTCAATCTGCAAAAGACTGTTTCCGCTGAGCGAACGGCTTGAAAATTCTGCACAGGAAATAAGACTGCGCATAAACCGACCGCTCTGCATAGTCTGCACCGACAATACATATTATGTTACATCAAACGGAGGGTTGACAAGCACACCGATAGACGGCTCAATGTACATTGTTACACGTGCCGACATAGCAGACACCTTTCAGAATATCTGCAATTATTCCGTTTACACAAGGCAAAATGAAATTATAAACGGCTTTGTCACAATGTACGGCGGTCACAGAGCAGGAATCTGCGGAACGGCTGTTGTAAACAACGGCAAAATCGTAAATATCCGTGACATTTCCTCAATCAATATCCGTATTGCAAGGGAGCACAAGGGCTGTGCAAAACAGCTTTTAGACAGGCTCGGCAATCTGCGTGGAGGCGTTCTTATTTGCGGTGCGCCCTGTTCGGGAAAGACAACTGTTCTGCGAGATATGGCACGTATACTTTCAACGCAGTGCGGAAAAAATGTTTCGCTTATTGACGAAAGGGGAGAGCTTGCAGGGGCAGTTTCGGGCGTGTTCAGAAACGATATCGGAATGTGCGACGTCTATGATTCCTACAAAAAGAGCGAGGCTATGATGCAGGCGGTACGCAGTATGGCACCCGATATTATAATCTGCGATGAAATCGGTGCAGTCGACGACATTGAAGCGATTGAACATACGGTAAACAGCGGTGTAACGGTAATCGCAACCGTCCATGCCGCAAATGAGTACGAGCTTAAGCACAAGGAAAATATACGCAGAATTTTCAAAACAGGAGCG
>CAMBNE010000204.1 GCA_945868935.1 uncultured Clostridia bacterium | reverse complement strand
CCCATCATGCGCCAACCATTTACATTCTGTAATCTCCATATTTGTGAATACAGCCTTAAACGAAGAATCTTCAGGACTGCAAGCATAAATTCCAAAACAAATTTCATCACCGCCATTCCACATATGGCAAATCCTCATCTGCTTGAATGTTATACCATCCTCAGAACATTCAATACAATAATCATCTTCTCTTCGGCTGAACCTATACCACATAGATTTTATGTCAACACTAATTTCAGTAGTTGCCCAATCAGAATAACCGTTATTTGTAACTACACTACCTAAATGCTGGAATTTTTCATTCTCATATTCTATTGAGCCTTTTAACCAATTATCGCTATCAAGATACATTACAATACCACATTGGTCAAATCTATGCTTGCTTTCAAATTCCGTTTTTACAGTAAATGAAAAAAATCGCTCATTAGTACGCATTTGCAATACAGGTGCATTGTCATTCCTAAAATGATAATAGGTTCTTTGCCATAAATCCGTAAACGGTTTTGTGGTTATCTCTATTCTGTTATCAGCGATAGCATAACTTTCAGGCTCTCTTGTCCATTCTATTTTCTTTATATCAAAATTCATCTAGTTTTTCTCCACAAATTCCGATTTATCGCTCAAACGGTTTGTTGAATGAGCCGATTTCAATTAAGTTTCCCTCAGGGTCTGCGATATAGCAGGTTCTTTGCCCCCAAGGTTCATCTGTAGGCTCTAACACCGGAGTTGCGCCTTTTGACACTGCCTTTGCAAATTCAATATCAACTTCTTCAAAAGTATCTACATACAACGCAATTTCAAAATGTCCGTTTAAGCCTTTAAGATATTCATATTTTCTGCTCGTCATCTTTTCAAAGTTTTTTCTTTCGTACAGCATAAAAAGCGTTCCGTCTTTTATAAGATAAACATTAACAGCATCTTCTGCTTCCTTTATTTCAAAGCCAAGCACATCACGATAGAATCTTATCATTGTTGCCATATCATCAACAAATAAACCAATTCCGTCTAATCTCATAGCATATCTCCGTAAATTCCGATTTTATAACAAACTATAAATTCTTAATTTTCTCAACCATTAAATTAACGGTGTCCTCTATTCCGCCGTTGGTGCAGTCAACAAAGTCAACCGTGATATCGGCGTACTTTTCGTAGAGCGGTACTCTTACTTTATAGACGTCGTCGAGGGTTTCGCCCTTTTTAAAGGCTATTCCCCTTGTCTTTATGTTTGTAACTCTGCGCTTGATTTCGCCAAGCGGAACATTTATGTAAAGCACATTTCCCTGTGCTTTTAAATTCTTCATTGCTTCTTCTGAGAGCACCATTGAGCCGCCCGTTGCAATGACCGTACTGTTACATTCAAGCTCTGCTCCGACCTTTTCTTCAATGTCAAGGAAGCTGTCGAGTCCGTCCTCGTCGAGGATTTTTTGCAGAGGCTTGCCTGCAATTCTGCTGATTATTAAATCGGTATCTGTAAAGGAATAGCCCAGTGCCTTGGCAAGCAGTACGCCGAGCGTGCTTTTTCCCGAGCCGGGCATTCCGATTAAAATTATATTATCCATATCAAAGTATCCTTATGTTAAGTGAGTCTGTGCTTGAAGTCGGACAGGTTCTGTTTGACGAAAGCACAACAACAGTATCACCCTTGTGGACAAGTCCTGTGCTGAGTGCCTTTTCCATAGCCTGCTTTGTTATTGCATCGGAGGTGCGCTTTTCCTCACCGATTAAGGCGGTAACGCCCCAGTTTAAGCAAAGCTTTCTGCAAACAAGCTGTGAGGTAACAACGGCAATAACAGGAACTTCCGGTCTGAAATGAACCATTGCCCTTGCAACTCTGCCCGTTGCACTCTCAACAATAATTGCCTTTGCGCCTACCTCTGCCGCAATTTCCTTTGCCGCCTTGCATATACTTCCTCTGATTGCGTTTTTATCCTTGACCGAGTGAGCTTCAATATACTCGTGAAGTGCTGTAAACTCGCCGTTATTCTCTGCCTCGGTACAGATAGCGTCAAGAGCCTTTACGCTTTCTACGGGGTATTTGCCTGCCGCAGATTCGGCTGAAAGCATTACTGCACTTGTGCCGTCGTAAACTGCGTTTGCAACGTCGCTGATTTCGGCACGTGTCGGACGTGGTGAAGTCGTCATACTCTCAAGCATCTGAGTTGCGGTGATTACATATTTACCCCTTGCAACGCATTTTCTGATAAGCGTTTTCTGAATTTCGGGGAGCTTGATAAACGGAATTTCAACGCCCATGTCGCCTCTGGCTACCATAATTCCGTCTGCGTAATCCATAATTGCGTCCATATCGTCAACACCGCTCTGATTTTCAATCTTTGCGATAATTTCAACGTATTCAAAACCGATGCTGTCGATAAAATCTCTTAGAGTTCTCACGTCCTCGTGTGTGCGCACAAACGAAGCCGCTACAACATTTGCACCGTGAGTAAGTCCGAACTCAATATCCTTTCTGTCCTGTGCGCTGACATAGGGCATATTAATGTAATATCCGGGGATATTTATGCTCTTGCGATTTTTGAGTGTGCCGCCCTTGTTGACTGTGCAGACGATTCTGTCCTCTTTAACCTCTTTTACCACAAGCGAAATAATACCGTCGTCAAGCAAAAGCTCTCTGCCGACTGCCTTTTCGCCGTCAGCGTAGAAAAGGTCAACAAGCTTCGGGAATGAAAGTGCTACGCCATTTTCATCGCCCTGCTCACATTCCTTTAGAAGTGAAAAGGTTTTGCCTTCCTCAAGCTTTGCTCCGCCGTCCTTAAAAGTACCAACCCTCACCTCGGGACCTTTGGTATCAAGAAGAATTGAAACATTCTTTCCGCTTTCACGGATTGCTTCCTTTATTGTTGCAAAGAGCTTTTCAAGCTCGTCGTATGTGCCGTGTGACATATTTACTCTTGCAACGTTCATTCCTGCGTCAATCATTTTAAGGAGCATTTCCTTTGTGTTACACGCAGGACCTATGGTACATACAATTTTAGTTTTTCTCATTGAAATTACGTCCCTTCGTATGGAGTTGTTCCCACTAATATGTTTTCCTATACTTATTTAATTATATATTATGCAGGAGGTAATTTCAATCATTGTTTTGTAAAATATCAGATAACATTTTTCAATATTATGGGCAATTTGTTTTGCTGTCGGGAGTGGGTTTATTATCCTTTTCCTTTTGCATAACGCCCTCTATTGTACTTTTTACCGTTTTGGTTACATATTCTACCGTCAATTTTTCGTCGGTAAATTCCCTGTCCTTTACCCAGTCAATGAGCATTCCCGAAAAAGCTTCGGTGTAGAAGTTTGTAAGGAATTTTTTATAATCAGCGTCAAGCTCCACTTCAAAGCTTTTTTCAGCCTTTGTTATAACTCCGCTTATAATTCCCCTGAAATCAGACGAGAAAAAGTTTTTCATCTCTTCCCTGCCGATTGAATCGTATGCGCAGTTTATGATATGCTCGTTTTTCTCAACATACTCAATAACAAATTCTATTGCTTCCTCGGGGTTTGTGTAAATATCAAAATTCTTTACAACCTCTACGGCTTCCTCCTCAAACATCCACT
>CAMBNE010000203.1 GCA_945868935.1 uncultured Clostridia bacterium | reverse complement strand
TATTTTAAAAAATGTGCGTGAGGAGTATTGTTATGAAAAAAATCGTAATCACCGGAATGGGCGCTGTAACTCCGGTAGGTATAGGCGTTGACAATTACTGGAAGAATATTACAGACGGCGTTTCGGGAATTGACACAATCAAAACCTTTGACCCAAGTGAGCTTGCAGTACAGATAGCAGGCGAGGTAAAGAATTTTAATCCCTCTGACTATCTTCCGAAAGACCTTATAAGAAAAACAGACCCATTTATGCAGTATGCGTATATCGCTGCCGAGGAGGCTTTAAAGCAGAGCAAGCTTGAAATTGAGCCGCAGAGAACGGGTATTGTAATGGGAACGGCAATGAGCGGTATTGCAACTATTGCATTCACTCAGGACGCTTTGTCAGGTGCTTCTCACAAAAAGGTAGGCCCCAGATTTATCCCTAAAATTCTCGGAAATATCGCAGCTGCAAATATTGCAATTGACTACAACATTCAGGGTCCGAGCTTTACCGTAAGCACAGCTTGTTCATCGGGCGGTGATGCAATAAATACTGCGTGTATGTGCATCAACACCGGCAAGGCAGACGTAATGCTTGCTGTCGGTGCAGAGTCGGTGCTTTGTCCTCTTGTAATCTACTCTCTTGCAAACGCAAAGGCTTTATCAAGAAGAAACGATTCTCCGTCAAGCGCAAGCAGACCGTTTGATGTTACACGTGACGGTTTTGTAATCGGCGAGGGCGGCGGTGCGCTGATTCTTGAAACCGAGGAACACGCACTTGCAAGAGGCGCAAAGATTCTCGGCGTAATCAAGGGATGCGGCAACACAGGCGACGCTTATCACGTTACGGCTCCTCATCCCGAAGGCAGGGGCGCAATTGCTTGTATGCAGCAGGCAATTGAAGAAGCAGGAATAAAAGCAGAAGAAATTGGTTATATTAATGCACATGGAACTGCCACGAATAAGGGCGACTCCGTTGAAACCTCTGCAATTAAAAAGGTGTTCAAGGAAAATCTGCCTTACGTAAGCTCTACAAAGGGCGCAACAGGTCATATGATGGGCGCAGGCGGAATTACCGAAACAATCACCTGCGTAAAAGCAATTGAAACAGGTGTTTTGCCTCCGACAATCAATCTCAGCGAGGTTGACCCTGAGTGCGCCGGCATTGACTTTGTTGCAAATACTGCTAAAAAGGCTGATATCAAGTACGCAATGTCAAACGCATTCGGCTTTGGCGGACAGAATTCAAGCATTATTGTGGGCAAGTATTGATATAATATTTGTTATGTATATGTAAATTATTTTTGAAAATTGAAAGCAGGTTGAATTTATGGAACTGACATACGATTGTGAAATGTTTAAAAAGACCTTTGAAAGTGAATTTACCTGGCTTAACGGTTTTATGAGAAACGTAAGGCGTTTTGGCTACAAGAGTGCGGCTTTCGACCCGATGTCAGGCAAAACATGGACATATACCGAATTAAACAGCGACTCAAACAGATTTGCAAATGCTATGAAAGCAAGCGGAGTTGTAAAGAGTGACGTAGTGTTTGTTCAGCTTTTCAATTCTCCGCAGTTTTTGTTCGGCTATATTGCTTCTCAGAAAATCGGAGCGATTTTCAATCCTGCAAACTTTAATCTTTCTCCGGGAGAAACTGCTGAAATCATCGACCACAACAAGCCAAAGGTATATGTTTATGACGCTGAGATTGCTCAGACTGCTGTCGACGCACTCTCGCTCTGTAAGCATAAGCCCGAAGTTGTGATTGCAGTCAACGTCACTTCAAAGGAATTTAACATTCCCGATGGTCACGTATTGTATGATGATTATACAAAGGATTCATCAGAAGAAAATCCCCCGATTGACTTCAATCCCTATTTTTACGATGAAGTTGTAAGACTTCAGACCTCAGGCACAACGGGTACACCAAAGGGTGTTCCGCTCAATAACGTAAACGAGGTTTTGTCGGCACACGACGTTATTATGCATTTTCCGCTCAATCCGACCGACGTTACAATGAATATGACTCCCTGGTTTCACAGAGGAGGACTTCATTCGGGCGGTCCGACACCTACTCTTTATGCAGGTGCGGCTATGGTTATTCTTCGTACCTTTAACCCGAAAAACTGTATTGATTACGTTGAAAAATACGGAATTACTTTTATGACGGGCGTTCCTTCAATTCTCACTCTGCTTGCTGGCAGACAGGAAAAGCACCCCAAGGATATTTCAACTCTCAAAGGCATAATCACAATGGGCAGTCCGCTTGAAAAGGAAGCCTGCATACGCTTTCAGAACGTACTCACTCCCAATATTTTCAACGGCTACGGTACAACCGAATCATTCTGGAATACGTTTCTCCGTCCGTTTGATTTGCCCGAAATGGCAGGTACGGCAGGCCGTTCCTGTACTGATGACGAGGTGAGAATCGTAAAGGTTTACGATGATAAAAAGGCAGAGCCTGACGATGTTGTTCCTACCGATAACAAAACCGAGGGCGAAATCATCATAAGCTGTCCTTGCAAGTCAACCTACAGTTATGTTAATAACCCCGAAGCTACAAAAGAAAAGTTCTACAAGGGCTGGATGTATACGGGTGATATCGGTACATGGGACGAAAAGCAGTTTATCACCGTTGCAGGCAGAAAAGACGATATGATAATCAGCAAGGGTGAAAATATCTACCCTGCAAGAATTGAAGAAGTGCTCAACTGCCACCCGAAGGTTCACGAGTGCATTGTAACAGGTGTTCCCGACAGCACAAGGGGAGAGTCTGTTGCGGCTTACGTAATTCCCGAGGACGACAGCCTTACGGTTTCCGAGCTAATGGACTATTGCTCACAGTCGCCGCATATTTCAAAGTATCAGGCTCCTCGATACTATCGCTTTGTAAAGGAACTTCCGCATACGGCAACAGGCAAAAAACAGCATTTTATAATCAAAAAGCAGGCTGAACAGGATTTAAAGGACGGACTGTTGCTCAAAAAATAAAGAGGTATCATATATGGAAAATAAATTTTATATAAGACGTGCGGCTTATTATGAAACCGACAGAATGGGAATAGTTCACCACTCTAATCATATTAGGTATTTCGAGGAAGCACGTATTGATTTTATGCACAAAATCGGCTGTGACGTGCTTGACCTTGAAGAACAGGGTGTACTTATTCCGAATGTTGACGCTTACGCAAAGTATTTAAAACCGGTAAGGTTTTACGATGATGTGTATATTGAAGTAAAGCTTGTTGTTTTCAACGGCTCACGAATGGAGTATGACTACACAATGCGTTTTTGCGATAATGACGAAATCGCATCAACAGGTCATACAACCCATTGCTTTGTAAACAGCAATTTTAAGCCAATGAGCATTAAGCGCACTTTCCCCGAATTTTATCAAAGACTTAAAGATAATATGTCAAAGTAAATTACGGCTGTTTCCCATTGATTACGGAAACAGCCGTTTATTTTATTTAAAATCAATAATTGTTACTATTTGCTTAAATTGGCAATTTTTATCTTGACAAACATATTTGTTTGCGGTATGCTTTATCTGCAAAATGGAAATAATAAAATTATTAAATGATATAAAATTAATT
>CAMBNE010000202.1 GCA_945868935.1 uncultured Clostridia bacterium | reverse complement strand
TCAAAGTGCTTTTCCATCATTGTGTTGAACACGCTGACAGAATGCATTACAAGTCCGTTTTCGCAGGCACAATGGTACTTTGTGCTTGCAGGAGCGGTGAAAAAGTCGGTGCGTTTGAGCCACTCCAAAAGCTCGTCTGCCCCCTGACGGGTAATGTGTTCCTGATATATTGCAATAAATTCTTCCTGCGGCGTCATAATAATCCTCCGTTCACTTTATACTATAAAAATAGGGCACCCGTTAAGGTGCCCGTTTTATGTTTGATTATTCAGCGTCCTCAGCAGGAGCTTCTTCTGTTTCAGCTGCTTCTTCAGCAGGTGCAGTTTCCTTTACGGGAGCCTGCTCGTCCTCGGGAAGAAGTGCACGCATTGAAAGGCTCACACGCTTTTTATCAAAGTCGATTGCTGTAATCTTAGCGTCAACAACTTCGCCAACCTTAAGAACGTCAGCGGGCTTGTCAATTCTCTTGTTGGCAATCTGCGAAATGTGGATAAGACCGTCAATGCCGGGAATGATGTTTGCAAATGCGCCGAAAGTAGTAAGACCAACGATTGTAGCCTTAACAACTGTGCCCTCGGGATAGCTGTTCTTGAGGATTTCCCAAGGATTGTCCTCAGCGTTCTTGAAGCCGAGAGAAATCTTCTTTGTTTCCTCGTTGATGTCCTTTACATAAACGTCAACAGTATCGCCAACATTAACAACCTCGCTGGGGTGCTTGATGTGAGTCCATGAAAGCTCGGAAATGTGAATCATACCGAATACACCGCCGAGGTCAACAAATGCGCCGTAGCTTGTGAGCGACTTAACAACGCCCTTGTAACGCTTGCCGATTTCGCAGGTCTTCCAGAATTCTTCACGCTGAGCAGCTCTCTGCTCCTTGAGCACGCTGCGGATTGAGCCGATTGCTCTTCTGCGTCTGCCGTGCTGTGAAACCTCAATAAGTCTGAAATCAACATCCTGACCTACGAGATCCTCAAGGCTTTCGTCACGTGTAGCTGTTGCCTGTGATGCAGGGATGAATACTCTTACGCCGTTATAAAGAACGATTACGCCGCCCTTAACAGCCTCTGTCACCTTGCTTGTGAGGATTTCCTGAGAGTCAACCTTCTCCTGAAGCTCCTCCCAGCCCTTCTGAGCGTCTACTCTGCGCTTTGAAAGCATAATTGTGCCTTCCTGATCGTTTGTCTTCATAATGAGAAGCTCGATTTCGTCGCCAACCTTAACAACGTCCTCAGGCTTTGCATTGGGGTCGTTTGAAAGCTCAGAAGCAGGGATGATTCCTGTCTGCTTTCTGCCGACGTCAACCTGAACCTCGTTGGGCGCAATGCTGAGCACTGTACCCATTACCCTCTCGTTTGTATTTAAGTTTTTGAGGGATTCTTCAAGTAACTCCTCAAAAGATTCTTCAAAATTTGTTTCACCGGATTTAATTTCACTCATTGTATCCAGTACCTCCTTTATTATCCTTGCAGGTGTTGACGCACCCGCAGTTACGCCTATGTTTTTTGCCGACCTAACTTTTGAATAGTCAAGCTCGCTTGCCGTTTCGATAAGTACGGTGTTAAGACACTGCTTTTTACAGATGTCAAAAAGCTTGCCCGTGTTTGAGCTGTGCCTGTCTCCAATAACAATCATAAAGTCAGAAGTTGCCGCTATTGCATCCGCTTCGGTTTGCCTAACTGACGTAGCATTACATATTGTATCAAATATTTTCGCATTTGTACATAGCTTTTTTATCTTTTTTATACATTTTTTCCATTCTTTTGTGTCAAAAGTGGTTTGTGCAACAACTAACACCTGTTTATTATTCGATTTTAGAATAATAGAGAGAACTTCATCGAGTTCTTCCTCGTTATTGAAGGTGTGACACTCGGTTTTGCAGTGACCGATTATGCCGCAGACCTCGGGGTGCTTTTTGTTGCCGGCTATAAGTACAACGTCATTTTCAGGGTCGGCTGACGAAACGGTTTTGTGTATTTTTTTGACGAACGGACAGGTTGCGTCTTTGTAGTCAGTGCCCTTTTTTTCAAGCTCATCAATCACCGACTGAGGGACTCCGTGAGAACGGATTACAAGAATTTCTCCGTCTTTCAGCTCGTCAACAGAATCAACGGGACGACAGCCTCGCTGTTCAAGCTCACGGACAACCTCCATATTGTGGATTATCGGTCCGAGAGTGCAGACCTTATAATTTCGGTCGAGCAGCTCTTCTACCATTTTTATTGCACGATTCACACCGAAGCAGAAGCCTGCCGATTCAGCCCTTTTTATATTCACGCAAATCCTGCTCCCTCATCTTTTTGATTTCCGCCATAATGCGGTTTGAAGCGTCTTTGAGCTCACGTCTGCCGCCGTCGGGAGTAAGACCGAGCTGTTCGGGAGTAAGCGGCTCGCCAAAGTGAATTACACGCTTTGCAAAGGTGTGCTTCGGGTTGCCGACAACGGTTATGCAGGCAGGAATTACAGGCACCTGCATTTGCTGTGCAACAAGAGCGCAACCGCTTCTCGGGCGCATAAGCTCACCTGTTTTTGTTCTTCCGCCCTCAAGGAAAATCGTCATTATTTCGCCGTCTTTTATCAAATCCTCGCCTGTCTTGATTGCCTTGTTGTCGCCTGCACCCCTTTCAACAGGGAAAGCACCGAGTGCACGAATCAGAACGGCAAAAGCCTTGTTACGGAAAAGCTCTGATTTCGCCATAAAATAGAGTCTGCGTTTCTGGCAAAGACCGAGCAGAACGGGGTCGGAAAACGAGAGGTGATTGCTTGCAACAATAAAGCCGCCCTTTTCGGGGATTGTGTGATTATTAATCGGCTTGTATCTGTAAAACAGCTTGAAAATAGGTGTGCAGACTACTCTGCCGATTGCATAGAGAACCTTGGATTGTCCCATCAGATATTCTCCTTTATTACGGAAATTATTTTTTCAACCGACTGCTCAAAATCAAGCTCGGTTGTGTCTACCGTTACACATCCCTCGGCAGGCCTGAGAGGAGCAGTTTCACGGTGGGTGTCGTTATAATCACGTGTGATTACATCATTTAAAATGTCCTCGTATTTTACGTCCATTCCCTTTTCGCAAAGCTCCTTGTATCTGCGCTGTGCTCTCGCTTCGGGAGATGCGGTGAGGAAAATTTTCACCTTTGCGTCGGGCAGAACAACCGTACCGATGTCACGTCCGTCCATAATTACGTTGTGCGATTTTGCCATATTTCTCTGCAAATCGAGAAGATATGCTCTTACCAACGGAACGGCTGAAATTTTTGACGCCATCATAGAAGCCTCGGGAGTTCGGATAAGTCCCGAAACGTCCTCACCGTCAAGCAGAACAATCTGCTCACCTTTTTCATTAAAGGTAAGGTCAACGGTAATTTCACTTAACAGATTTTCAACCTCAGCCGACGGCTTCGGCTCAACGCCCTTTCGTGTAGCCGCAAGTCCGATTGTACGGTAAAGTGCGCCTGTATCAACATAGATAAAGTCAAGAGCTTTTGCGGCTCTCTTTGCAATTGAGGACTTTCCTGCTCCCGCAGGTCCGTCAAGTGCTATTGCAACTGACATTTATTTCATCCTTTCAAATCGTA
>CAMBNE010000201.1 GCA_945868935.1 uncultured Clostridia bacterium | reverse complement strand
TATAAATAAATTCGGGCATTAAACTTTTGTATTCTCGCAACCTATCCACTCGACCATTAATTCCGCATTCCGCATTCCGCATTCCGAATTAAATTTTGGTTTATTTTACGTATTAAATTTAAAATGTACATTTGCAATCGGATTAATTTTTATAAATACTATAGCCAAATGCTAATTTTTGTGGTATAATTTCTTGTTGTAAAATTCTGCACAGCAATTTCTGATATATTGTTCTGTGCAAAAATCGGAGCAATTTATGTCAATTTATAATATTGCAGACCTCAATATTTCAATAAATCCGCTTAGCGAAGAAACCAAAAAGCGGCTTTTGCCGTATATCACAAATTCGGATTCAATCGATTTTGAAGTGAAAGTATCGCAAAGCGAAATTGAAAAATATATTGCAAATTCAAAAGAAAAATGCAGCTGCTTTGCGGCTGAAAGCACCCTTATTCTCACGCAAATATGCAACAGAATTTTTGAAAATTACGACGGTTTTTTCTTCCATTCTTCAAGCCTTATGCTCGACAACAAAGGCTATGTGTTCACCGCCGTAAGCGGTACGGGCAAGTCAACTCATACGGCGCTGTGGAGAAAGCTTTTTAAAGAAAAAGTTGTGATGATTAACGACGACAAGCCGATTATCCGTAAAAAAGACGGTGTTTTCTACGTTTACGGTACGCCCTGGATGGGAAAAAGCGATATCGGAAACAACGTAAAAGCTCCCGTAAAGGCTGTCTACATTTTGCAGAGGGGCGAAAAGAACAGCGCAGTAAGAGTGAAAACGGGTGAGGTTTTCAGAAATATTCTTGAAGCTACCGTTGTGCCGACTGACAGGAAAAATATGGAGAAGCTCCTCACGCTTCTTGATGAATTTTTCAGCTCTGTTCTGCTTTTTCGCCTTACCTGCAATACGGATACAGAGGCAGCTCAGGTTGCATATAGTGCGTCTGACAATATATTTCCACAAACATAAAGGAAGTAATTAAAATGGATTTATTACAGGTAGTATCGGTTGAAAATATGCGCAAAAGCGATGCGCATACAATTGAGCACCACACAAGCTCTGCCGAGCTTATGTACAGGGCGGCTCAGGGAATTTATGACGCAGTGCAGTTTGTCGGCAACGTTGCCATAGTTTGCGGTAAAGGCAACAACGCAGGCGACGGCTACGCTCTGGCGTGTATTCTCTGCAAAAACGGAGTTACTCCGACAATTTTCCGAGCGTCTGACGGCTTTTCAAAGGACGGTCTTTACTACTACAAAACAGCACTTTCTCTCGGTGCGCAGGAAGAAAAACTTGAGCTTGCGAACGGCTTTACGGGATATGATATTGTCGTTGACTGCCTGCTCGGAACAGGCTTTTCGGGCGAGCTGAAGGGTGAAATCAGATATGCTGTTGAGCAGATTAACTCAACCAACGCATTTGTAGTCAGTGCCGACATCAACAGCGGACTCAACGGTGATACAGGCGTAGCCGATATAGCCGTAAATTCCGACTTAACGGTGTCAATAGGAGCGTACAAAACGGGACTTTTCCTCAACGACGCACCGTACTATATTGACAAGCTCGTAAATGCGGATATCGGAATTCATATGCTGGAGGAAGAATACAAGCTTATTGACTACTCGCTTTTGCATATGTTTGAGGGCTATAATTCCGAGGTTATGACTATTGATGAGTTCTTTAAAAAATACGGCTACGAGCCTGAAAAGTGCAACATAGCCGAGTGTGCGGCACAAATCAGCAATGAAAAGAAAAAGACTGTCGTTGTGAAAACAGACCATTCGGCAGTTATCGCCGACCTGAAGTACGTCTATTTTTGCGCTGATTACGTGAGAGTATGAGATAAAATGATGGGATAAGTTTTTTGAGGTGAGTTATGCATTACAAGAGATTTTTGATTGAACCGAGCCCGAATTATGCGGCTAAAATTTTCCGTTGTCCCGAGATGATTGATGATTTCAACTTCACTCTGCACTGGCACAGGGATTACGAATTTATCTACGTAAAAAAAGGGCCTCTTAAGGTGCAGAAGATTGACTCTCAGATTGTTTTAAATGACGGAGAGGTTTATTTTATAAACAGCGAGGAAATTCACTCCTATGTTGACGTAACCGACAGTCTGCAATTTGTAGTTGTCAACATTTCTCCCAAGATTTTAAAGCCGTATTTTGAAAACCCCGACGAAATACCGACGTTTGAGATTAAAAAGGGAGATGCCTGCGATAAGATAGCACATTCTCTGAAGGTTCTGTATGAATGTGAAAACCTAAACGACAGGCTTGAAATCCTGAGAATCAAGGCTATCCTTAACAACATATCTTACAATCTCATAAAATACTACAAAAATCCGGATATAAGCTTTGTAAAAGGCTCGGACTCCGATGATTTTGACTGCGCAAAGAGTGCGCTTAATTATATGGAAGAAAATTACGCCAGTGACATTTCTTTGACTGAAATTGCAAACTACGTGGGTATGACGCCTGCACATTTTTCAAAGTATTTTAAGGATAAGAACGAGATGACATTTTTAAAGTATTTGCGCAGAATCCGACTTGACCACGCAATCAAGGATTTGCGTGACAGCGAAATATCGGTTAAGGACGCTGCGCTGAAAAACGGTTTTCCGAATGTAAATTCGCTGATTCTCACCTGTAAGGAAATTTACGGCAGAACGCCCCTTGAAATGAAACAGTTTGTAAGAACCTGACAATACACAAATAACGACATATAAATGTGACAAATTGCGTATTGAACTAATTGAGCCAAAGTGATAAAATGTGTGTGAAAGGATGAGCCTTATGCGTGGATTTATGCAGAGAATTGCAGTTTTTATGCAGGGAAGATACGGTAACGACAAGTTCAACAACTTTCTGTACATTGTTTTCCTTGTGCTTTGGTTTATAAACATTTTAGTATGGAACAGGACGGCAAGCCTTGTTATTGATTTGCTTATGCTCGCCGTACTTGTATATACGCTGTTTCGTGCCCTGTCACGCAACATAAACAAAAGAAGTCTTGAAAACAGGACTTTTACAAAAATTTTTGACAGCGTTAAAAACCGGGTTACGCTTATACAAAAAAAGTTTCGTGACCGCAAGGATTTCAGATATATCAAGTGCCCTGTCTGCAAGGCTCAGCTCCGTGTAAAAAACAAAAAAGGCAATCACGTTGTAAGGTGTCCTCGCTGCGGCAGTGAATTTGACAAGAAAATTTAGTCGAGTGCTCGACACGCTGTTCGAGCAGTTAACAAACCTTCTTTGCCCGACCGTTTCGGGGCAATTTCCTATAAAATAAAAATAAACACGGACAGACGTTTTATCGCCTGCCCGTGTTTTTGTTGTTAAATATAAGTATCGGTATCAGAATTGCTGTTGCAGGAATTTGTAAAATTCCTCAAAGCTGCCGCTTTTGTACTGCGAATAATCCTTGTTCTCACGATTTACAATCGTGTCGGTGATGAGATATGTATCAAAGCCGAGCTTTTCGGCACACATATCCTCGTCAACGTCGTTGCCTACCATAATGCTCTCCTCGGGCAGAATTCCGCATTTCTCGCAGATAAACTCAAAATATTT
>CAMBNE010000200.1 GCA_945868935.1 uncultured Clostridia bacterium | reverse complement strand
GCAACGCACTTGAAAGCCGCACGCAGAGCAACCTCGGTTTTGCCGAAGCCTACGTCGCCGCAGAGCAGTCTGTCCATAGGTGCTGTGCGCTCCATATCGTGCTTGATTTCCTCGCAGCAGCGGAGCTGGTCGGGTGTTTCCTCATATTCAAAGCTCGCTTCAAAATCCCTCTGCCACTCGTTGTCGCCTGAAAAAGCATATCCCTTTGCTTTCATTCGTGCGGAGTAGAGAGCAATCAGCTCCTTTGCAATATCTTTTACCGAGGTCTTAACCCTTGCCTTTGCTTTCTGCCAGTCCTGCGAGCCAAGTCGGCTTAGCTTTACGCTTGAATTTTCACGTGGACCAATGTATTTTGCCACCATATCAAGCTGAGTTACGGGAACGTAAAGCACGTCGCCTTTTGCATAGTCGATTTTTATGTAGTCCTTTGTGATTCCGTGAGTGTCAATTTTGCGTATTCCGCCGAAAACTCCGATACCGTGAACGCTGTGAACAACGTAGTCGCCGACGGAAAGCTCCGAAAGGCTGTAGATTTCCTGACCGTTTTTGGGCTTTTTATGCTTTTTCTTTTCGGGTGTGTAGGCGGTCTGCCCGTAGGTTATCAGGAAGAATTTTTCACCCGGGAATTCAAAGCCTGCACTCAACGCACCTGTAAGAACGTAGATTGCTCCTGCTTTGGCATTATCAAGGCTGTCGCAAAGCTGAACAGGAAAACCGTCGTTTTGCAGACTGTCGCAGAGATTTTTAGCTGACTTTTCCGTTCCTGCAAGGATAACTCCTCGGCTCTGCGGAGTAAAAAGTCCGTTTAAATCCTCTGCAAGCTGTTTGTAAGAGCCGTTCCAGCGGTTGAGCTGTTTTGAAGAAAAGCTGATAATATCCGACAGATTAATCGGAATACTGCCGTGAACGAAGTTTTCAAGCACAATTGTTCCGTGTGCGTTGAAAATGTCGATACATTCGTTGAATGTGAGCGTAAAGCGGTCAAATCCTCTGCACAGAACGCCGTCCTCAAAGCCCTGCTTGAGAGCCTCGGTGTTCTGAAAATCCATAGCTTTTCCTCGGTCGCTTATGTTGCCGAACTCGGAGGTAAAGAACAGAGTATCACGGCTGAAATAGTCAAAAAGACATTCGGGCTTGTCGTAAATCTGACCGATAAATTTGTCTGCGTTTGCAATTTGTGCACCGCTTCTGATCAACTCTGCCTCGGAAAACAGTTTTTCCTTTGCCTTTGCACTGTTTTTGGAGCGGAGAAGATTTGCCTTGTGAACGATTTTATCGGCTAGTGCGTCCCTGTCCTCAATTATTATTTCCGTTGAGGGGGTGAGCTTGATTTTGCCTGCCTTTTTAAAGCGGCGCTGTGTTTCAAGGTCGAAATAACTCAAATCCGTAATTTCATCGCCCCAGAATTCTGCTCTGACAGGATATTCCGAGTCGGGCATAAAGAAGTCGAGAATACCGCCTCTGAGCGAAAACTGACCGTTGCCGTCAACAGCGTCAAAGCGTTCATATCCGAGCAGAGTAAGCGAACGTACAGCCTTTTCAAGCGGAATTTCCTTGCCCTCCTCAAATACTATTGTCGATTCCTCCAAGACCTTTTTCGGTACGGTGAGCTGGCTTGCGGCGTCAATGCAGGAGATTACAACGTCACAGTCGTTTTCAATGAGCTTAAGAAGAACCTTAAGCCTTGCGTGCTCATATTCGTGCGATTTGCTCTGAAAGTCGAGAAAATTGTAGTCACGCACGGGATAAACGCAGGCTTTGAGCCCCATGCTGCAAAGGTCGTTGCAGAGCGTCTGCGCTTCCTTTTCGTCGGAGGCAACACAAAAAGCCGTGACGCCCTTCAGGCGGCACAGCGCATAGATTACATTTGCTTTGTTGATTGTCGAAAGTCCCGAAACGCAAAGAGATTTGCCTGTTTTAGCACTGCTCAACAGCGACTTGAAAGCAGGGGCGTTTTTCAGGACACTGACAAGAAAATTCATTTTATCGGTCATTTTACTATCCTTGCAATTTGTTAATTGATAATCAATTTATGGTTATACCTTTAAGTTTAATGCGGAATTCGGAATTCGGAATGCGGAATTGAGGTCGAGTGGATAGGTTGCGATAATTCAAAAGTTTAGTGCCCGAATTTATTTATATGCGGCGTTGCCGCAGGCGTGAATTTTGTGTTTTTTACAAATGTAGGGAACGGTCTTGACCGTTCCGATTACCCATAGGTTAGCTGTAACTTTGCGGAACAGTCAAGACTGTTCCCTACACTGAAATACTAAACGTTACCGTTATATCAACATAAATTCAGCTAACAAACCTTTCCTAACAACACGCACTATTATAAATTCGGAGCGTAGCGACCCTTAACTCCACACTCCACTCTCCACACTCCAAACTAATATAAATTTTGGTTTATCTCTCTAAATGGGCTTGAAAAATCTTAATTGTATAAATTCATAGCTCTGTCTGTTTTGCCCTCAATAATCAGCTCAACAGCCTTTGCTGCGTTGTCAAACATTGTGCCGAGCGTTTTGAATTCATCGTCGGTGAATTTTGACAGCACCCAGTCGGCTAAATCCCAGTGCGGATTCGGCTTTGCACCGATGCCGATTTTTATTCTGGGGAAGTTTTCACTGCCGCTTAAATAAATTATACTGCGCATACCTTTCTGACCGCCGTCACTGCCCTTTGAGCGTATGCGCATTTTGCCGACGTCAAGCGATATGTCGTCAAAAATTACAATCACCTTTTCGGGCGGAATCTTGTAGAAGTTCATCGCCTCGACAACCGCCTGACCGCTGTTGTTCATATACGTTGTCGGTTTCATCAGCATAACTCTTGCACCGCCGATTGTGCAGTCGCCGACAAAGCTTTTGTACTTGATTTTGTTTACCTTGCAGTTGTACTTTTCGGCTATGTAATCAAGCGCAAGCCAGCCTGTGTTGTGGCGTGTGTTTTCATATTTTTTATCGGGATTTCCCAGCCCGACAACGAGGTATTCAATTGAGCCTGAAAATTTATTTTTTCCGAACATATTTTTACTCCTGTGTCCTCGAATAATACTAAAACCTGATTAAAAGCTTTATAAAATTTTTGAGTATATTTTTTGACAGACGAGTGAGATTCCGCAGAAATGCTGACGCATTTCGAGGACAGCTCACGAAGTATGGCAGAAAATATACCAAAAAGATATTTTAGTTTTTAATTAGGTTTTAGTATAAAATAAGCGGGTATTTTCCAACCCGCTTGTTTTATAAATTATTGTATTCCGAAATAACGGAAATTTCAGTCGAAATCTGCCGAATGATTTGAAATTATCAATCGAAAGCCGGATTAAACGGCTTATCATTATAAATTCTCGCAATAGCCTCTGCAAATGTCGGCGCTACCGGAAGAATTGTGAACTTGTCAATCATCTTTTCCTGCGGAACGGGGATTGTGTCGAGAAGAACAACCTCCTTGAGAGCACTGTTCTTGATTCTCTCAATTGCAGGACCCGAGAGAACTGCGTGAGTTGCGCAAGCGTAAACCTCAGTTGCACCGCCCTTTTCAACAATTGCGTTAGCGGCGTTGCAGAGTGTGCCTGCCGT
>CAMBNE010000199.1 GCA_945868935.1 uncultured Clostridia bacterium | reverse complement strand
AAACAGAAATCGCATTGTTTTTACAAATCTTTATCCGTTATCACCGTTTTTTCGCTTAGTGTATATGATTACCGATAT
Organism: uncultured Clostridia bacterium; assembly: GCA_945868935.1. GTDB lineage: Bacteria > Bacillota > Clostridia > Oscillospirales > Acutalibacteraceae > Ruminococcoides. The sequence goes on along the minus strand of CAMBNE010000199.1, from coordinate 3,545 downwards.
TGCGGCAAGCAACAGAAGTGCCGGCACACAGTAAGCAAAAGCATTGTCACCGGTTGCAACAGGAGCATCTGACGGATTTGTTGTCGGCTGTGTAGGTTTGGTCTGTTCCGCAGCCTGTGTTGCCTGCTGTGTTGTTGCTTCTGTAACAGAGGTTGACGGCTCAACAGTACTCGCAGTCGGCTCGGTGGTTGAAGGCTCGTCAGGCTTTGAGTTGTCAACAATTCTCAGTTTAATATATCTTTCGACTCTGGTTGTTGGTTCTTCTGTGGTATAGCTTGTGAAAGTAACATTTCTTACGCCTGCGTCAATAACCTGATATTCAAGATTTTTATCAAGCAAATATTCGTATTCTAACTCAAAGTCTGACATTTTTGAAATATATGCACCCTTGATTGCTGACTTTGGAGCGTAAACTTCAAGTACGGTATGGTAAATACCGTCTCCGAAATGGTCAGCCACACCGTGGTCAACCGATGTGCTTACAACACCGCCGTCAACATACGATTTGCCGATTGCCTCTTTCATATCTTTTAAAGAAGATGTCTTGCCTGTGATTGAGCTTACATCATCTGTGCCGGAGTAAAGGAGCATATCAGAGTCGGCGTTGTATCGGTTCAGTTCCATTGAAAGATTGTCAGCTATTGTTTCGTACTGATGGTAATCCTCGCCCCTCTGCTCTATTGTAGTATCAAGATAGAAGCCGCCCACAAGAATTGCCATAATCGGGATATATTCAGATGTTGTATAGCAGTAGATTGCGGGATTATCAAGTCTTGTAGGAGGATTAGACTTATTGAAGCTGTAATATGCATCTTCCCAGTCCTGATAAGCCTGCTTGGTTATCGGGCTGTAAGAGCTTGTATCAAAGCCTGAATATGTATAGCCTGACGGCTGTGTAACGCCGTTTTTAACATTTACCGTGCATAAAAAATTCATTACACCAACGCTTGCAATAACCTGTGTTGTTCCCTTTGAATTAGCGGTAATTTTACCGTTGCTGTCAACGTTGGCAATAGATTTATCACTTGTGGAATACACTACATTTTCAGGATTTGCGTTTTCAATACGGAATGTTGCGCTCTCGCCTGCATTCAATGATACTACTTCTATATTCTGACTTGGCTTATCAGTAAAGAAAGCAAGGTCATTTTCAAGGCAGTATGTTTCTGCCGCACTTCCGATTGCACCGTAAACCATAAAATCCGGTTTAATGAAGTAACTGTCAGAGCTGAATTGTGTTTCAAAGCCAATGCTGTTCTTTCCGATTTTTTCAACGCTCTGCGGTACATATACGCTGTCAAGATTATTGCAGATTATTGCGTAGTCGCCTATTGATTCTGTTCCCTGCAATACTGAATATTCATTACCTTTTTTGCCAAACGGATATGATACAAGCTCGGTTTTATCTTTGCTGTAAAGCACTCCGTCCTTAACCGAAAAATACGGATTGCTGACATCTGTAAGGTATTCGCAAAAGTTTTCAGAGTTAAAAAATGCGGTAGGAGAAATATAATTTAAGCTGTTCGGCAGTGTAATATTTGAAAGCTCATAATCTCCGCTGAAAGCATAATCGCCGATACTCTTGAGTCCCTCTGTAAGGCTGACGGAGTGCAGAGCGGTGCAATAGCGGAAAGCATAAGCTCCGATTTCTGTTACGGAGTACGGAATTGTTATTGAAGCAAGCTGTGAGCATCCGTTAAAAGCGTTGTCACCGATTTCTGTTACCGAATCCGGAATATCAATATATTCCAAGCCACAGAAATCCATAAAAGCACCGTTTCCTATTTCGGTAACGGTATCCGGAATAATAATAGTCTTTAATGACGGAATATCACCGCCGAAAGCATATTCGCCGATGCTTGTAACGCTTTGAGGAACAGCGTAAGACTCTGCTTCTGTATAATTTGGATAATCAATAATTTCTGTTTCCGATTTATTAAACAGCACACCGTCTATTGAAGTGTAGTACTGATTATTTTCTTCTACATTTATTTTCTCAATTTTATTTGTTGCAAATGCCCTTTCACCGATATCGGTAACAGCGGACGGAATGGATACCTCTGACAAACCGGTGCTTTTGAAAGCCTCGTCACCGATTGTTTCAAGATTATCCGAAAAGCTCACGCTTTCAAGATCGCTGCAAAATGAAAACGCATAATTGCCTATTGTTTTTGCCGAAATTGAAAGGTTATTAATCCCGGAGCAGCCGTAAAACGCATAGTCGGCTATTGTATCAATACTGTCTGGCAACTCAAAACTTTCTAATGCTGAGCAGTTTAAAAAGGCTCTTCTTCCAATGCTTTCAATACTGTTCGGCAATACTATTTCATTAAGTGAGGTGCAGTCTGCAAACATCTGATTGCTGACGCTCTTAATGCCGTTTTCAACAGTAACGCTTTTAAGCTCACTGCATCTGCCAAACGCATACTCGCCGACTGAATTTACGCTTTCGGTAATTTTAAAGGATTTCAGGCTGTAACAGCCAAAGAAAGCACCGTCGCCGATTGTTTTTATACCGTCGGACACATCGACATTTTCTAACCTTGTGCAATAAAAAAACGCCGATTTGCCTATTTTTTCTGCGCTTTCGGGTATAGTGATGCTTTGAAGCCCTGTGCAGTCATTAAATGCGTAATCGCCAATGATTTTTACCCCGTTAGGGATTTCTGCATTTTTAAGAGAAAAATTACCCTTAAAGGCACTGTCCCCGATTTCGGTAACAGGATAGCCGTTAATGGATTCCGGTATTTTTACCGAGGCTTCGTTGCCGGTATATTTGCTGATTACTGCTGAATTTTCATCGGTGACAGTATATTTGAAGTTTTGGTAAGTACCGTCTTCTGCCGTTGCAAACGCTGTAACCGAAAATACTGTTGAAATAAGAATCACAAAAGCAAGCAGTAATGATAATATCTTTGTTGTTTTCATCTGCACATCAAGCCTTTCTTTTTTCCTGATTATAACATATAAAATACGGAAATACAATAAATACCTTCTATGCCAATTTCTTTTTGTATAGGGGGATTTCTTTTGTTAATTTTAGGTAAAAACATTTCTATCAAAAGGAGAAGCCCTCATCAGACTTCTCCTTTTGCAATTTTAATTATAAATTTTGAGTTATCCTATCGGGAAGATGAAATAAGGCTCTTGATAATTTGTATTGTAGAAGTATGCGCCCTCGTCACATTCCCAGTGATAATGTGATTCTCCGTAAAGAGCCGCCTGCAGCACAATATAATTGTTCTTCATTGAATCGCTTTCAAGGTCATAGGAAAGTCCTGCGCTGTTATTGTCGGACTTTATGTCCCACAAATTTATAGAGTTGTTCCGATTCATTTACTTTTTGATAATATCCGTAAGATAATCCGTCTTTGTTACACTTCAATGTGCGTGTGCCGTCAAGGGGCATCTCCTTTTCAAGAACGCCCGCGGTCAATATTTTGGTAGGTTTTATCGCAGAACTGTTTACCGCAGATTCACACTGATGCACCATATATTCCGACGGAGCATTTATCAATTTACCGTTTGTCATATACTCGCCAAAG
>CAMBNE010000198.1 GCA_945868935.1 uncultured Clostridia bacterium | reverse complement strand
GCAGACTGCAAAACGCACTTATTGTGCGTTCCCTTTGGTTTGCGGGTACAATTATCTTAATAAATTCTAAAAAAGGCATTACTGACTTTTGCAGTCTGTAATGCCTTTTTTGCGTTTATATTAGTTTATCAAATGCCACACCTAACAGAGCCCCTAAAACAAGAGAAAAAACAGTCCAAATAAGCTGAATCCACCAAGTATCTTTGCAGAAATTTATGATGCCTTGAATAGAAATACCATATATTTCTGTCCATTTCGAATTCACCTTTAATGTGTTGTTAATCGCTCTATTAAGAATGTTAGCAAACACATCAACCTTCCTAAGCGTGGACATATGTAATTTAACATATTCCTGATTGGCAAAGGCTTCAGCTTCTTGCTGTCCATTTAAATAATCTTTGGCTTTAATATCATTCTGCTCTAATAGTTTTTCCATACGAGGATGTCCTGCATACCCTACTCCGTAGCAGTTAATGAGTTGACGGGCAAGATCAATCTTATTTGAGTCAGGAATTTTGTATGGCTCTCCACCAAGAACAGAGTAACGATGCTCAATAGCTTTAAAGCCATAGTTCATATCTCTCATATTCCAGTGAATCCAGAAATAAGTCTTATGTTCCTTTGCGTATTCAAAAAATTCGTCCAACATTGATTTTTCCAGCTCATCATAGTGGCTTTCTATATCACTAATATCAACATGTAATTTTTCGGCCATTTTATGAATGGAAAATGAATCAGTCTGTGCTGTTGCATAGTCATATACAGCGATTGATGTAATGCGAGGGGTGCGTCCATCTTTAATATCGTAAAAACTCTCACAAGAGTAATGAATGATTAAATATTTGCTGGGGTTTTTATCAATATCGGAAAAAATCTTGCGAGCAGATTTATGTTTTTCGTATTGCATAGTTATATCCTTTCAACCTTTATGTCGTTCTTTGGATAGTTATAACGCCAATTATCGTATTCCTCTTTTGAAATTTTGCCGTTTTTCAGTTTCTCAGCCTGCTCTTTCCAAGCGGAGAACATTTCAAACATAGTAATGTAATTTGCGCCCATACCCTTATCCAAATGCAGACAAACCTCACCGTCTAACTCTGTGATTTTAAGACCGTATAAATCTTCAAGGGTAAACAAGGTGTGCATTAAGCCGTTATAGCTGTCAATATCGGGCACGGTTAAAGCACTTGCTGATACACCAAACACTTCTGCAAGGCTATTTGTTAAATCAGACTTAGGAGTTCTGCTGCCGGACTCATACTGCGCCATACGAATATCCGCAGTTTTCTCCGGAAAGCCAACCTGCATACCAAGATATTTTTGAGTCATACCTCTTAAATTTCTGAAAAAGCGAATTCTTTCACCGATAGCCATAAAAATGCTCCTCTCATATTTCTAAAATGTAGTATAACAGAATAAGTTAAGATATGTCAAGTCAACCAAAGCAAAAAGAGTAAATATTTTCTCAAAAACCACTTGACTTTACGGAATATGCTTAGTATAATAGTTAAGCAAATAGCGTTAAGCTGTTTGCAAAAACTGAATAGCCGTCGTTTGTCACGGTAATGGCATATCCGCTCGGGCAATTCGGAATGCGGTCAGAAAGTTCTCCGACACTAAATAAAAGTAAAAAATGAAAGAAAGGATGATGAAAATGGCAGACAAAATGTTTTTGCGTGTTGAAGATGTTGCGGAAGAAATGGGAGTTTCCGTTTCCTATGCCTACAAGCTCATACGCAAATTAAATAAAGAATTAAAGGCAACCGGATGTATAACAATACCCGGCAGAATTGACCGAAAATTCTTTCATGAAAAATTCTATTCAACTAAAACAACCGAAAGGAGCGATTAAAAATGGCGGCATTTAAGAATGAAAAGAACGGAACTTGGTACGTGCAGTTCCGTTACACAGACTGGAAAGGCGAACGACAGCAGAAATTCAAGCGAGGGTTCGCAACCAAACGAGAAGCGCAGGAATGGGAACGAGAGTTTCTGATGCAAAAGCAGGCTGATGTAACAATGAGCTTTGAAAGCTTTGCAGAACTTTATGAGAAGGACATAAAGCCAAGGCTTAAAGAAAACACATGGCTTACAAAGGAAAGCATTATCCAAAAGAAAATCCTGCCTTATTTTGCAAAGCGCAGGCTGTGCGATATTACGGCAAAGGATGTTATCGAATGGCAGAATGAAATCAGAGAACTTACCGATAAGAGCGGAAGAAAATATTCTCAGACCTATCTGAAAACTGTTCACAATCAGTTAAGCGCCCTGTTTAACCACGCTGTACGCTATTACGGTTTGAAGTCTAACCCTGCCGCAATCGCAGGAAATATGGGGACTGAGGAACGTAAGGAAATGCAGTTCTGGACTTTGGAGGAATACAAGAAATTTTCCGAAGCAATGATGGACAAAACCATTTCTTTTTACGCTTTTGAAATGCTTTATTGGTGCGGTATTCGTGAGGGCGAAATGCTTGCCTTAACGCCTAAAGATTTTGATTTCAAAGCGGAAACGGTCACGATTAACAAATCGTATCAGCGTTTAAAAGGCAGAGATGTTATCACTACGCCTAAGACAAAGAAAAGCAACCGCACAATTAAAATGCCGAAATTCCTTTGTGAAGAAATGCAGGAATATCTCGGTATGTTTTACGGCGCCGGAGAAAATGACCGAATCTTTCCTGTTTCAAAAAGCTATATGCACCACGAAATGGACAGAGGTGCAAAGCAAGCAGGTGTCAAGCGTATAAGGATACACGATATAAGACATTCGCACGTTTCGCTTTTAATAGAAATGGGATTTACAGCCTTAGCCATTGCGGACAGGCTCGGACACGAAAGCATAGAGGTTACTTACCGATATGCGCACTTGTTCCCTTCAAAGCAAACCGAAATGGCAAATAAATTGGATGATTTAGGAAAAGGAGATTTTTAAAATGTCAGCAAAAAACAGAGACGAACACAACCGCTGGCGTAACAAAACTGTAGCGTTTCGTGTATCGCCTGAGGAAGATAAGCAAATTGAAACTTATGTACGGCTCTCAGGGCTTACTAAGCAGGATTATATCACAAGGCGACTCACGCACAGGGATATAGTTGTGCAAGGTAATCCGAGAGTGTTCAAAGCCTTGCGAAATCAGCTTGCCGAGGTGCTTGCAGAATTGCAGCGCATTGAGGCTGGTAGTGAAGTGAATGATGAGTTGCTCGATGTAATTGAAATGATAGCCGATATTCTCGGTGGTTTAAAGGAGGAATCGGAATGATAGAAAAAGAAATGACTGCTCCGAATGTATCTGTTGGCGCAGATACGGAGCAGTCAATGTCAAAAAGTGCTGATAATAGTATAACTGATAACGATGAAAATATCAAGTATTTTGAAGAAATGCAACGAGAGTCGCTGTTAAGCTTAGACCCGTCATATCTCAAAACAATTTCAATGAGCGAACTATACGATACCGTGTACCAAAGCAAGCCGCCTCTGATTGACGGTTTGCTTTACTCCGGCACATATATATTTGCAGGAGCGCCGAAGTTGGGCAAGAGTTTCCTTATGGCACAGCTTGCTTATCATGTCAGCACGGGAACGCCGCTTTGGAATTATACCGTCCGAAAAGGAACTGTGCT
>CAMBNE010000197.1 GCA_945868935.1 uncultured Clostridia bacterium | reverse complement strand
CGAGCGCTGAGATAATCGTCCATTGCGGCGACGGTGACGAACAGGTGCAGTATTTAAAGGACACAATAAAGGACAAGATGATTGTCGGAGTAAGGGGTAACTGCGACTGGTGCAGCAGTCTGCCGTCAAAGGAAATTTTAAGCGTTTGCGGCAAAAAGATTTTTATAACTCACGGACACCTTTACAACGCAAAGGTCGGACTATACACTATTATGTGTGCCGCAAGGGAAGAAAAGGCAGATATTCTGCTTTTCGGTCACACGCATAATGCAATGACCTACTACGAGGACGGTCTTTATGTTATGAATCCCGGCTCGTGCGGCGGCTATATGGCAAGCTACGGCTATATTGACATAACCGATAGAGGTGAAATCGTAACAAATACCGTTGCCATAAAATAAATATGGAAAAATATTTAGTTTAATGATATAATAATTATTTGCAGGAGGTGTGCTATGAATTTCAGCGGATTTGATTTTGACGAGAGTGTAAAAAAATCTCTCTCTGCGCTTGATAATCACGGCAGAATACCTCACGCAATTGTAATCGAAAGCAAGAACAGGGAAGCATCGCTTGAAGCGGCAAAGTACCTTTCAATGTACGTTGTCTGCACAGGCGATAATAAACCCTGCAAGGTGTGCGAGCAGTGCCACAAGGCTGAAAATAAAGGACACGCCGATATAAGCTACCCCCGTCCCGAGAATAAGTCAAAGACCTATTCAATCAAGCAGATGAGAAGTATTATTAAGGATGCATATATCCGCCCGAGTGAGGCAGATGCAAAGGTGTACGTCTTTGAAGATGCCGACAATAGGCTGACAGATATTGCGCAGAACTCATTTTTAAAGCTCCTTGAAGAGCCGCCGCAGAATGTGTATTTTATTCTGCTTTGCGATAGTGCGCAAAAACTGCTTGTTACGATACTCTCACGCTGTACGGTAGTCAGGCTGAAAAACAACGTAAAAATCAGCGAAAAGCCGCTTGAATATGCAGGAAAAATCGTAAAGGGCATAATATCCTCACGTGAATACGATTTACTGCTTGCGCTGAATGTGCTTGCCGACAAGGAAAACGCTGACGAAACGCTTTCTACGGTGCGTATGATTCTGCGTGACGGTCTTGCAGTTTCGGTCGGCACAAAGGCTGTGCTTAACGAAAAACTCGGCAAGGAGCTTGCTTCACGCTTTACAAAGGGAAAAATCATTGAAATGATTGAGCTGACAGATGACTCGGCAATAAAAATAAAACAGAACATTAACATAAACCTTCTCACAACGTGGTTGTGCGGAGAATACAGGAGGATTTCATGGCAGAGGTAATCGGAGTAAGATTTAAAGAAGTCGGCAAGGTGTACTACTTTGACCCGCTTGACAATAAACTTAACAAGGGAGATATGGTAATCGTTGAAACCGCAAGGGGACTCGAATGCGGCGAGGTTGCCACTCCGAACAAGACGATTGATGAATCGGAGCTTGCTCATCCGCTTAAACCGCTTATCAGAATTGCAAATGAGGACGACCTTAATCATCTTGCGGAAAACAAGCTCAAGGAAAAGGAAGCCTACAAAATCTGCGAGCAGAAGATTGCAAATCACAAGCTTGAAATGAAGCTTGTAAACGTTGAATACACCTTTGACAACAGCAAAATTCTGTTCTACTTTACGGCTGACGGTCGTGTTGACTTCCGTGCACTCGTAAAGGACTTGGCGTCCGTTTTCAGAACAAGAATTGAACTTCGTCAGATTGGCGTAAGAGATGAAGCCAAAATGCTCGGCGGCTTGGGAATCTGCGGAAAGCCGTTTTGCTGTGCAAGCTATATGGGCGAATTTCAGCCTGTTTCAATTAAAATGGCTAAGGAGCAGGGCTTGTCGCTTTCTCCTGTCAAGATTTCGGGAACGTGCGGCAGACTTATGTGCTGTCTTAAATATGAGCAGGAGGCATACACCGACTTGCTCAAGAGAACGCCCAAGGTCGGTGCAATTGTCAACACTCCCGAGGGCAGAGGACTTGTTGTTGAAAATAACCTGATTGCAAGAACATTAAAGGTAAAGCTTAACAATACCCCCGACGACGTTGCACCCAAAACCTTTACCGTAAAGCAGTGCAAGCTCGTAAAGGACGGCTATATCAAGGTTAACAAGAAAGAGCTTGAAGAGCTTAAAGGTCTTGAATAGTTCTAAAATCAGCAACATTATTCGTCAATAAATTTTATATTATTTGTAAAATTCTTAAAAATATTCCCAAAACAATTGCATTTTGCAAAATATGTGATACAATATACTTGAAATCTTTTAAGGAGGTGTTCTCCCTATGGCATATGTAATTAGTGATGATTGCATCGCATGCGGTGCTTGTGCAGACGCTTGTCCGTGTTCTGCTATTTCAGAGGGTGACGGCAAGTACGTTATCGACGCTGATGCATGCGCAGATTGCGGTTCTTGTGCTGATGTTTGCCCGGTAGGTGCTCCTCAGGCTGAGTAATAGCTTATCTGAAATTCAAACGGCAAGGAATTTACCTTGCCGTTTTTCTCTGTAAAAATCAGTATACAGATGAAAGGAACAGTCTATGCAAAACATTCACCTTGAACCGCTCGGAAACGGAATTGAAATTTATGTGTCCGACAGCTACCACTTTTCAACTGATACAATATTGCTTGCAGATTTTTCTTCGCCAAAGGGCAGAAAAAAGTGCGCAGAGCTTGGAACAGGCTGCGGAACAATTCCGCTTTTGTGGTTAAGACACAACAAAAATCTTGAAATTGACGCCGTTGAAATTCAGAGCGACGCCTGCGCCCTTGCACAGAAAAGCGTTGAATACAATAACCTCGGCGATAAAATAAATATAGTAAATGCCGACTTAAAGGAGCTTAAGGGAATACTTCCTTTCGGGTGCTACGACCTTGTTGTATGTAACCCGCCCTACAAAATCGGCGGCGGCGGAATTACAAATCCCGAAAATGCAAAGCAGATTGCACGGCACGAAACCGAATGTACGCTTGACGACATCTGCTTTAGTGCATCAAAGCTTTTGCAGTTTGGCGGAAGCTTTTGCATCTGCCAGCGACCCGAACGCCTTGCAGACGTTATCGAGTCAATGCGAAAATTCTCAATTGAGCCGAAAACACTTCGCCTTGTCCAGCAGAGAACATCTAAAGCACCAAAGCTCTTTTTGCTAGAGGGTAGGCGAGGGGGCAAGAGAGGATTTTTAAATGTTCTGCCAACGCTTTTTATTGAGGACGAAAACGGAGATTTTTCCGAAGAAATGATGAAAATTTACGGCTGTTACAAAACGCCTTTTGAAGATAAGAAGTGATAATATGAGTGGAATTTTATACGTTACGGGAACGCCGATAGGCAACCTTTCCGATTTGTCCCCCAGTGTTGATTTTATAGCCGCAGAGGACACAAGAGTTACGCTGAAGCTCTTAAACCATTTTGGTATAAAAAAGCCTATGGTGAGCTATTTTGAGCATAATAAGCGTGAGCGTGGGGAGATTATCTGCAACAGAATTGAGCAGGGCGAAAACTGCGCAATCGTTACCGACGCAGGAATGCCGTGCATTTCCGACCCCGGCGAGGATTTAATCAAGCTTTGTGAGGAACGTGGAATAAAGACCGTTGTAATTCCGGGTCCGAG
>CAMBNE010000196.1 GCA_945868935.1 uncultured Clostridia bacterium | reverse complement strand
CCTCGTCGCTGAGCGTGCAGAAATACCTTTCAAGCTTCTCCTTTGAACAGCCGCAGGCATAGTGAACGGGAAACTCGTCGAGAACTTCAACCTCAAAGCCCTCAAGAGCAGTTTTGCAGATATCAAGAATACTCATTCCCTTTGCAAGCATTGTTGTTACGGGATCGAGCTTTTCAATATTCTTTTCAAGCCTGTCAATTGTCGAATCGTCTGCACCGGGAAGAAGCTGAATCAGCAAGCCGCCTGCAAGCATAACCTCGCCGTCCTCTTTATTGATAAGTACGCCGAGAGCGCAGACAGTCGGAGTCTGCTCGCTTGTTGCATAATAATTTGTAATGTCCTCGGCAATTTCGCCGCTGACAAGCTCAACCTGTCCGATATAAGGCTCGCCCGTTCCGTAGTCACGCATAACGTTGAGCACACCGTTTCTGCCGACTGCCTTTGCAACGTTGATTTTGCCGTTTGAATAAAACTCTGTCGGGCAGTTTGCGTTGCCTACATAGCCCTTTACGTTACCCTTGCTGTCGCCTACTGCGATGACGGGGCCAAGCTCACCGTCACCCATTACACGCAGGTTTACTGTAGCGTTGCTCTGCTTGAGCATTGCGCCCATTATTGAAGTTGCGCAGAGCAGTCTGCCAAGTGCGGCTGTTGCGCTCTTTGAAAGATGATGAAGCTTTTTAGCGGTAAAAACTATGTCGGACGCATCAATTGCCGCCGCCATAATTGCTCCGTCGCTTGTAATACAGCGGATTATCTTATCCATATTTATACTTACTCCTTAAATTTCCTTGTTTCTTGAATTTACCATTTTTGCAACATAGATTGCCCTTTGCTCGTTCTCCTTTGGCTTATCAAAGGTCAAATCGCCGTAGACAGCTTCAACCTTAAAGCCTGCGCTTGTGAGCATTTCCCTTATCTGTTCGTCGGAATACGCTCGCTCGCTGAAGCTCTCCGAGGAACGGTAATAAACACCGTTTTCCTCCTCGAAAAAGTCAAGATTTATGTCTACAATGTCGTTTTCACGAGGAGAATTCTGCCACACGCAGAATACCTTTTCGTTTTCAAAGACGAATGTATTATCCTTTAAAACCTCACGGTGCTTATACACTGTATTTACGTCAAACACAAACAGACCGTCGTTATCCATAAACAGCCCGACCTTGTCAAAGGCTTTCTTAACGTCCTCTGTTTTTGTGAGGTGATTTATGCTGTCGAGGGTGCAGACGCAGGTGTTGATTGTTCCGTATAGATCGAGCGACTGCATTTTCTGCCTTAGATAAAGAATATCAAGTCCTTCCTCGCACGTCCTCTGCATCGCTTCGCTGAGCATTTCGGCACTTGAATCCACTCCGTAAACGTCAACGCCGTTTTTGGCAAGCAGACGTGTAAGCGAGCCTGTTCCGCAAGCTAAATCAAGCGTGATACCTGTTTCGTGATTGTGCAATTTGAAAAGCTCAAGAATATAATCACAGCGTTTTTCGTAGTTTGCGTCCTCCATAAGTCCGTCGTAGAACCTTGCGAATGAAACGTAGCTTGCCATTACTTGTTTTCCTCGCCGAGCAGCTTGTCGAGCACAAGCGTGTAGCCGTAGGTATCGTTATCGAACAGCGCACGCTTTACACGGCTTATGGTGGCGGTAGACGCACCTGTTTCCTTTACAATCTCGGTATATACCTTCTTTTCGGTGAGCATTTTTGCAACGACAAGACGCTGTGACATAGCCTTTAGTTCTGCACTTGTGCACAAATCCTCAAAAAATCTGTAGCACTCCTCCTTGTTGTCAAGGGAGAGTATTGCGTCAAATAAAAAGTCGGTTGACTCATTTTTCAGCTTTGAATTCAAAATATTTGCCTCCTTTATACGGCAATTGATTTTATACATTAAAATTTTAACACATAAAAGTATAAAAGTAAATAATATAATTTGAGAAGGCAGATTAATTTTATCTGCAAAATTCATCATCCGACTGTGACTTTTTTTAAACACAATCAAAGCAATAAACTCCCGCTGTATTTTCAGCAGGAGTTTTGTCACTCTTATTTTGCTTTTCCGTTCTTTCCTTTTTGCTTTTGTTCTCCGCAATTTTCGTTTGAATTGCAGTTATTATGCCCTGTATTGCCCGAAATATTACTTTCTGCTGATGTATAGTCTGCAACAGCCGAGCTTTCATATTTCTGAATTCTGTCCCTAATCTCTTTCATAGAAAGGTCTTTTATGTCATCAACTGTTAATTCAGGTTCATATTTTTTCAATTCAAGATAAGCGTTGTATTTTCCGAAAGAAACACCGTTTGAATGAGCATTTTCAACGGACTCGGAATTATTTTTGCAGTAATACATATTTCCGCTGTTGCCGCTGCATTTTTCGATATTTGCTAAAACCTCTTCTTCCTTTTCTTCGGAATTGGAATCAACAGTAACAACTACAACATCATCATTACTGCTGTTTGTTTCATAGTATCCGACGATTTCATTTACTGCGTCTTCATAGCTTTTGTTATTGACATCAACACAAGCAATCAGCTTTTCACCGTCACCGTTAATTCCTTTTACACTTATAACTCTGTTGTACGGGTTGACTCCCAGCTCAACCGAAGGGTTTATGTCGATACTTATTGCGCAGACCTGAGTATTATAGGAAATCAAGCCAAAGCTTATTGCACAGATTAACACCGCACAAATGGGCAATGCAACGAATTTCTGCCAATGAATCTTATTCTTTTGCTGAGATTTTTCCATATATTCAAGCAAGGATTTCCTTGTGCTGTCTTTCAGATTTTCATCAGCGTGAATGCTGTTAAAGGCTTGCTTTATATGATTACTCAAATTCATCACCTCCGAGTCTTTCTCTGAGCATTGCTTTTGCTCTTGACAAAAGAGTGTAGACAGTATTTACTTTTTTTCCGAGAATTTTTGAAATTTCAACCGCTGTATATTCCTCGTAAAAATACAGATATACAACCTCTTTATATTTCTTTGGCAGTGACAGGACAGTCTCGAGCACATCGCTGTTTTCCTGTGTGATTTCCTCAGAAAGCTCTGCGATTGCATCAAGCGGAACTGCGTTTTTCCGAAACAGACTTTTCAGCAAATCCTTACAGGAATTTATTGTCACCCTGACAAACCACGCTTTTTCGTGTTCGTCACTTTTGAATTCGGTTTCGGAGAGCAAATACTTCATAAATACCGTCTGAAAAATATCCTCTGTATCGGCGTTGTTCTTCAGATACACCAGACAAAGGCGCTTTATCATATCCGAATATCTGTCAATTGCTCTGTTGACCTCATATTCATTCCGCATTGCTCTCCCTCCCTTTTACTTTTTATTCACAAATCAACAACAGCCTTTGCGCTTACCGTTCGGTCTGTTTGCGCCCCTGTTGTCGCAGACTCCGTCATTGTCGGTATCAATGTAATTTGCGCCCTTGCCGTTGCAATTTGCGTTGCCTGCGCCCCTGTTGTCGCAGACTCCGTCGTTGTCGGAATCAACGTAATTTGTGCCCTTGCCGTTGCAATCTGCGTTGCCTGCGCCCTTGTTGTCGCAGACTCCGTCGTTGTCGGTATCAACGTAATTTGCTCCGTTGCCGTTGCAATTTGCGTTGCCTGCGCCCCTGTTGTCGCAGACTCCGTCGTTGT
>CAMBNE010000195.1 GCA_945868935.1 uncultured Clostridia bacterium | reverse complement strand
TGTAGCGAGGGACAACAGCTCCATTGAAGCGTGGGAAAACAGCTCCGTTGTAGCGAGGGAAAACAGCTCCGTTGTAGCGAGGGACAACAGCTCCATTGAAGCGTGGGAAAACAGCTCCGTTGTAGCGTGGGGAAATGTGCAGGTCGTTGACAAGCAACTTTCAGGAGGTCGTATTCAGACATCCGGCAATGCTCGTAAGATTTGTATGCCTAAAAATATTGAAGAGTTTATGAACTTTTACGGTATCAAGCGCAATAAAACTACAGCTATATTTTATAAGGCTGTCCATAAGGTCGATAATGAATTTATTTCAGATTATGACAAGGACTTTAGGTATACGATAGGCGATAAAGTCGCAGAACCTGATTGCAGTACAGATGCAACTAATGATTGTAGTAAAGGCATACATATATCTTATCTGGCTTGGGCGCTTGACTTCGGCAGAAACTGGTCAAATCTTGCAATTCTCGAATTAGAAGTAAAGATAAAAGATATTATTATGCCGATAAACACTGACGGAAAAGTCAGAGTTCCCGAAGCGAAAGTTTTAAGAGAAGTACCGCTTTCTGAGTGCGGCTTGTACGGCAAGATTTTAGAGCGCAGGAGGACTGGCTGATGAAAAGATACTTACATCATCGCAGAGTGTGTAAAACTCTCGGATTTAAGCCGTTTAATATCTTTACATACTTTTTTAACAGAGTGATAAGGGAGGAGTTTTAATGTATCGTTGCGACGATTGTAACGCAGATTTTGAAACGCCGAAACTTGTTAAGGACAGCGAATCAGGCGATTTCCACGTTTGTCCTCACTGCGGAAAATCGGACTATTACGAAATAGTCGAATGCCCCGAATGCGGAAAGACGGAATATATTGCGGATATGCCGCTTTACTGCGGAATGTGCAAGGATTGCTTTATTGAAAAATACACAGACACGCTCGGCTACAGATATTTTGTGGATTTGTCTGCTGACGAACAAAAAGACGCTCTTAAAAGCATTTATGATGTTGAAGGCTATATAAATATTATTACCTATAGAGCATTAACAAACGATTTGAAAAATCATTATTTTAATCGTGCAAATTATAGAGATTTTGCTTTGTTCGAAAACTTGAAATCATTCTGCCTCAGCGACTTAACTGCTTTCGCCGATTGGTGCGAAGATAACGAGGTTTTTAAAAGGAGTGAATTATGATAGAAGATTATAAAATACTACAGATTGTCCCTATTACTGACAATAAAATTTATATCGTCAAAGAGTTAAACAAAGAAAAAATACTTAAAGACGATTACCGATACGGATTTGATTTCGAAGCTAACAGAATTTATGGAATGGCTTTAATCGAATCTAACGCATATGCTTCAGATAAAATTTATAAGCCATACACAAGTATAGAACCTATAATTACACAAGGATTTTTTGATATACCTACTAATTATGGCGATATAATCAGCTTTGACGTGTTGCTTAATGAACCGCATTTCAGAGGAAAAGTATATTTTGATGATATTTCAAAAGAAAAATATAAAAAACTTTTGAGAAAAGGCCAAACGACAGAGGAATTTATCAAAGCATACAACCGTTATGAAGATGTCTTTAATGATGACAAAAGCAGTGATACAGTGAACCCATTGTTCGCAGAGCTGTTTGATGAATGGAGAAAAGGTGAGGAAAAAAATGGCTGATTTTGAAAGCGGAGTAAAGTCCTTTATCAAAGGCAAAACAGAAATCGAAGTGAATTTTCCTGTTGATTTTAAGGATAAGGCTGATATAAGTTGCAGACAATGCCCTTATTTATCCAGTAACGAGCGTATGTGCCAGCTTAATAAACAGCCTGTGCAGTATCCGTCAAGATTTGTCGGAGCTTACTGTCCGCTTAAAATCGAAGCACTGGAAGATTAAGGAGGACGAAATGAATATTTATGAAAAATTGCTTGAAATTCAAAACGAACTGAAAGCACCAAAATCACAATATAATAAATTTGGAAAATATTATTATAGAAATTGTGAAGATATTTTAGAGGCGGTAAAACCTCTTTGCAAAAAACATAAAGTTGTTTTAATAATAACAGATGATATTGAGAGCAACTCGAATCGTTATTATGTGAAAGCGACCGCTAAACTTGTAGACGTTGAAAAAGAGGATTCCGAAATATCTGTAAATGCTTATGCAAGAGAAGAAGAAAATAAAAAAGGTATGGACGGTTCGCAAGTAACAGGTTCTTCAAGCTCTTACGCAAGAAAATACGCACTGAACGGGCTATTTAATATCGATGATACAAAAGACAGCGATACAACAAACAACGAAAAATCAAACGATAATACCGATTATATTTGTTGCGACTGTAAAAAGGCTTTTAATGCTGTAGAACGTGAAGGAAAAACATATACAGCAGAGGATATTTATAATATGGCAAAGAAAAAAAGTCCTGACGGCAAAGCAAGATGTAAAATTTGCAGAGCAAAATTCGAATCAAAGGAGAATGAAATAAATGAATAAAATAATAATTAAAGGCAGGCTTGCTAAAGACCCGGAATTAAAAAATACAAACAGCGGCAAAGTTTTATGCAACTTTTCTGTTGCGGTAGGAAGAAACTTTGACTATGAAATTACAGATTTTTTTGATTGCACAGCCTGGAACAATAACGCTGAATTTATATCAAAATATTTCAGCAAAGGTAAAGAAATTTTAATAGACGGCGAAATGCAGTCTGATAAATTTAAGGACAAGAACGGCAACAATCGCACCTCTTGGAAAGTTAATGTAAACCGAGCTGAATTTTGCGGGAGCAAAGGTGAATCCGAAAATACTCCGAGTCATAATAATTCAGCCGCCGATATTGACGACCTTGAAGACCTTGAAGGCCTTGAAGACGATTTACCTTTTGAATAAGTATGAAAAGATTTTTTACACAAAAGCAGTATAAGGAGCTCTTATCACACCTTGTAATTCTCGCTCAAACAAACGAGCAAAAAAATGAACATATACTTTCATCATTTGATAAAAAAGGAATTAAATACAAGCAGAAATCAATAAGCGAAGGTGACTATGCCTTTTATATTGAAGCTTGTCCCGAACTCGGTTTTACGACTGATACATATTTTACCGATGAAGTATTCATTGAGCGAAAAAACAGCCTGTCAGAGTTAGCGTCCAGTTTTTACGGACAAAAAAAGAAACGTTCAGACGGAACAACAGAGTATGATGACGCTTTTCGCAGAGAACTAAAAAGAGCAAAATGCAAAAAGCATAAATATCTACTTGTTGAACAGCCAAACGGACTTGACGGCATCCTCAAACACGATTACAGAAACAATTACAGCGAAAAATCATTTTGGGGAACTCTGCACAGGCTTGAGATTGATTATGATTTGCGTGTGAAATTTATATCAAAAGAAAATATGGGACTTGAAATTTATACTATTTGCAAAATGATTTTAGATAGTGAAATTTTGAAGTAAGGAGCTACATAATGAAAAAGCAATCATATGAAAGCAGATTACAGGCTTTTGAAAACGAAAAGAAAAAGCTGTATGAACAAAATTTAAGCGGCAGAGAATTTGAACAGAAAGTCAAAGAGCTTGCCGATAAGTATAACATCTGATGAACGTTTATTTTTCGGAAATTCAAGAAAAAATAA
>CAMBNE010000194.1 GCA_945868935.1 uncultured Clostridia bacterium | reverse complement strand
GCAGGCTGGCGTTACAAACTACGCAACGGCAAATATGCTCTACAATATGGGTGCGTCAAGGGTGGTGCTTGCAAGGGAAATTCCGCTTGATGAAATTGCCGAAATGCGTGCAAAAATTCCGCCCGAGCTTGAAATTGAGTGCTTTGTTCACGGCGCAATGTGCGTTTCGTTTTCGGGCAGATGTCTTATTTCAAGCTATATGACAGGCAGATACGCAAACCACGGCGATTGTGCCCAGCCCTGCCGTTGGAAATATCATCTTTTTGAAGAAAACAGAGAGGGACAGTATTTCCCTGTTGAAGAAACCTCCGACGGCACATATTTATACAATTCAAGGGATTTGTGTATGATAGAGCACATCCCCGAGCTTGTAAAGGCAGGCGTTTCAAGCTTTAAGATTGAGGGCAGAGCAAAATCTGCCTATTACACAGCCGTAACGACAAACGCTTACCGCCACGCAGTAGACGATTATTTTGAGAATATGAGCGATGATTACAAGCTAAAGCCCTGGATTAAGGAGGAGCTTGAAAAAATCAGCCACAGGGAATACAACACAGGCTTTTACTTTAACCACGAGCCGGGACAGGTTACGGGTAACGGAGGATATATCCGTCACTACGACGCTGTTGCTGTGTGTGAAAAGTCGATTGACGATACTACTTCTCTTATTTCACAGCGCAACAAATTCCTCGTAGGCGATACACTTGACGTGCTGCCGCCGAGCGGAGTTCCGTTTAATGTTCAATGTATTTCGCTTAAAAATGAGGACGGAGAATTTGTTGACAGCGCTCCGCACCCGACTCAAAAACTCTTTATGCAGTCCGACAAAGCTGTTCCGACAGGTGCTGTAATAAGAAAACGTAGGGACTAGTCGAGTGCCTCGACACGCAATTCGGGCAGACAGGTTGATATTATTAAACCTTTTTTGTCCGACAGTTTCTGAGCAGTTTTCATATAAAGTAAAAAAACTGTTGACAATAAGAAAAAACGGTCATATAATTTAGAAGATAATTAATATATTTATTCGGCAATGATGGGATGAGTCGTTTTGAATCCTTTCAGAGAGAAGCTGTTCGGTGCAAAGCTTCAGGTGAAAATTCGACAGGCTGCCCCTGAGCTCCGTGTGATTAAGCACGGCGTATGCCTGCGTTAAGGGCTTGTAATCCGATGATTACTCAAAGCGGACGTGTTTTGCGTCAATTTGGGTGGTACCGCAGGAAATTCCTGTCCCATATTTTATATGGGGCAGTTTTTATTTTATACAAAATTTTGTAAATTGTGCGAGCGACACTTCGTCGCTCAGAATAAAAAGGAGAGTATATTATGCAATGGACAGGACTTAATGAATTAAGAGAAAAATTCCTTTCGTTCTTTGAATCGAAGGGTTGTTTAAGACTTCCCAGCTTTTCTCTTGTTCCGAAAGACGACAACAGCCTTCTGCTCATCAACAGCGGTATGGCTCCGATGAAAAAGTATTTCACAGGCGAAATCACACCGCCGCGCAAGCGTGTGACAACCTGCCAGAAATGTATCCGTACGCCCGACATTGAGCGTGTAGGAATCACAGCACGTCACGGCACTTTCTTTGAAATGCTCGGAAACTTCTCGTTCGGCGACTACTTCAAGCACGAAGCAACAGCTTGGGCGTGGGAATTCTTTACTGAGGTTCTCGAAATGCCCGTTGACAAGCTCTACGTTTCAATCTATCAGGACGACGACGAGGCTTATAAAATCTGGACAGAAGAAGTCGGCGTTGACCCGTCGCATATGGTACGCCTCGGCAAAGAGGACAACTTCTGGGAGCACGGCTCAGGCCCCTGCGGTCCCTGCTCGGAAATTTACTTTGACAGAGGCGAGGACAAGGGCTGCGGCAGTCCCGATTGCGGCGTAGGCTGCGAGTGCGACAGATTTGTTGAGGTGTGGAATCTTGTTTTCACACAGTTTGAAAACGACGGCAACGGCAACTACACTCCGCTTGACCACCCCAACATCGACACAGGTATGGGACTTGAACGTCTTGCCTGCGTAATGCAGGGTGTTGACAATCTTTTCCTTGTCGATACAATTCAGAATATTATGAAGCATATTTCTCAGATTACAGGCGTTGAGTACGGCAAAGACGAAAAGAGCGACATTTCACTGCGTGTAATCACAGACCATATCCGCAGTACAACCTTTATGATTGGCGATGGAGTTATGCCCTCAAACGAAGGCAAGGGCTACGTGCTCCGCAGACTTTTAAGACGTGCCGCTCGTCACGGCAGACTTCTCGGCTATAACGAGCCTTTCCTCTACAAGGTTTGCGATACCGTAATCAAGGAAAACCTCACTGCTTATCCTGAATTAAAGGAAAAAGAGGAGTTCATTACAAAGGTTATCAAGGTTGAAGAGGAAAGCTTTGCAAAAACAATCGACCAGGGATTCAAAATGCTCCAGAACATTATGGAGAACGATGACATCAAGACCTTAAGCGGTGAAGACGCATTCAAGCTCAATGATACCTACGGTTTCCCGATTGACTTGACAAGAGAGATTCTTTCGGAAAAAGGAATCGAGGTAGATGTTGACCGTTTCCACGAGCTTTTGAAGGAGCAGAAAAAGCGTTCACGTGACGCTCGCAAAAACGCAGGTGCAGACGCATGGATTTCCGATGCAACCGACCTTTCTGACGTTGCAAAGACTGAATTTGTCGGCTACAGCGAGCTTTCCTGTGACTCAACAGTTCTTGCAATCGTTCGTGACGGTGAAAGAGTTGACAGCGTAAACGAGGGTGAAAGCGCAGTAATCGTACTCGACAAAACTCCGTTCTATGCAGAAAGCGGCGGACAGGTTGGCGATACTGGCGTTCTCGAAAGCGGAAACTTCACAGCCGACGTTGACGACACAACAAAAGATCCATCAGGAAGTATCTTCCTGCACGCCTGCACAGTAAGAAGCGGAAGCGTTGCGGTAGGCTCAAAGGTAAGCTCTGCTGTAGACAGCGAACGCCGTGCCGATATTACAAGAAACCACACAGCCGCTCACCTTTTGCAGGCAGCTCTGCGTGATGTTCTCGGCAACCACGTTCAGCAGGCAGGTCAGCTTGTTACAGACTCTTACTTCCGTTTTGACTTTACTCACTTTGAGGCTATGACTGCAAAGGAGCTTATCGAGGTTGAAAACCTTGTAAATAAGAAAATTTTTGAAGCTATTGAAGTTCAGACCCGTGAAATGCAGATTGAAGAAGCTAAAAAGCTCGGTGCAATGGCTCTGTTCGGCGAAAAGTACGGCGACGTTGTACGTGTTGTAAGCGCAGACGATTTCTCAATTGAGTTCTGCGGCGGTACTCACGCAAAGAATACTTCAAACCTCGGACTCTTCAAAATCCGTCAGGAAGGCTCTGTTGCCGCAGGTGTAAGAAGAATCGAAGCATTGACAGGCAACGGCGTATTGAATTATATCAACAACACAAATGCGGCTATTATGGGCGTTTGTGCGGCACTGAAAATTTCAAATCCAAAAGCGGTAGTTGAGGGCGCACAAAAGGCTGAAACACTTATCAAAGTTCAGCAGAAAGAGATTAGCGAGCTTAATTCAAAGCTTGCAGTTGCACAGCTTTCAGAGCTTTTTGCAGGCACAGAGGTTGAAAACGGCGTAAGAATCGTTACTTCAAAG
>CAMBNE010000193.1 GCA_945868935.1 uncultured Clostridia bacterium | reverse complement strand
CGGTAAAGCCGCTTTCAAGAAGTACAGTCATTTTTTCTCTTTCCTCGTCGGTAAAGCCTGCATTTTTGCGATTTGTCTTTGGATTTTTCAAATCAATTTCCTTGTGAGCAACATTCAGATCTCCGCACATTATCACCGGCTTTCTGCTGTTAAGCTCAAGCAGATATGCTCTGAAAGCGTCCTCCCACTCCATTCTGTAATCGAGCCTTTTAAGCTCATTCTGCGAATTCGGAGTGTAGCAGGTTACAAAGTAAAAATTTTCAAATTCAGCCGTAATTACTCTGCCCTCTTTATCGTGCTCTTCAATTCCTATGCCGTATGTAACCGACAAGGGTTCCTGCTTTGTAAACAGTGCCGTACCAGAATAGCCTTTTTTCTCAGCGTAGTTCCAGTACTGATAATAACCGTCAAGCTCAAGGTTAATCTGTCCCTGCTGAAGCTTTGTTTCCTGAATACAGAAAATATCAGCGTCAATCTCCTTGAAATAGTCAAGAAAGCCCTTTGTTACACAGGCACGAAGTCCGTTAACGTTCCACGAAATAAATTTTTTCATATTATCACCCATATTAAGTTTATATTTATAGTATAATGCATTTTACGTATTTTGTACAGGCAAATTTCAGGCTAAATCGGAATATTATTTAACATAATGTTTCGGTGGTGATAATTTGTTTGAAATACTCAGCTTTCTCGGACAATACATTTGCTTTTTCATTCTTCACGTCTGCGGCGGAGGGTCGTTTCCAAAGCCGCTTTCGGAAAAGCAGGAAAAAATCTATCTTGAACGCTGTGCAAACGGTGATAAAGAAGCAAGGAACAAGCTTGTTGAGCATAACCTCAGACTTGTTGCGCACATTATCAAAAAATATTACGGGGCACAGAGCGAGCAGGACGACCTTGTTTCAATCGGAACAATCGGACTTATCAAGGCTGTCGACACATATGATATGAACAAAAATATCCGCCTCAGCTCATACGCAAGCAGGTGCATTGAGAACGAAATACTGATGCACTTCCGCAACGCCAAAAAGAGTGCACAGGACATTTCGCTGAATGAAACGATTGACACCGACAAGGACGGAAATCCGCTGACGCTTCTCGACATTATGGCGGTTGACGACAACATAATTGATACGCTTGATTTAAAATTAAACAGCAGAAAGCTCGGTCAGTATATTAACGAGGAGCTTGACGAGCGTGAGAAAAAAATAATAATTCTGCGTTACGGACTGGACGGCAATGAGCCGATGACGCAGAAAAATGTTGCAAAGCTACTTAACATTTCAAGGTCGTATGTGAGCAGGATTGAAACACGTGCACTTAAAATTCTGAAAAAGCGTTTTGACAGCAGTTCTAATTTGTAATTTCATATCAAATTGACGGGCGACCGCTTAGTGTCGCCCGTACTCATATTTATTTTACTTTCTTTAATGTGATTGTACTGTCATTATATGAAAGGTCAAGCTTATCGCCCTTTGGTGTATAGGCAAAGGTGTAATTCTGAGCAACCTCCGGCATAAAAATTACAAAAGAATTTTCATCTGCTATGTAACTTCCTTTTATCTCTGTGCTTTTGCCTGAATTATTGATTTTCAAAACGGCTGTATCTTCGTCAAATTCGAGGTTTACTTCTGCTCCTCCCTCAAGCTTTGCTTCCCATTTTGACGAAACAAGCTCATTTACATAGCCTGAAGTATCGGTTGTGCAAGAAGAAAAAACAAAACACACGGAAATTAATATAACTGCGACTATTTTTTTCAAAATTCTCACCCGAATTGGAATATACTTATTGTTGAAATTGCTTTCAAATTAAATATATTATAATTTAAAATTCTTTATTACCCCTTTACAGTTTTGTTATAATTCTTGAATAGCATAATAACATCTGCTATAGTAATAATGGATTAATTTGGACTTTCGAAACGGAGTGAAGTATTTTGCAGCGTGAAATCAAAGAAAAATGTTCTGTTTTTGAGAAAAACGGAGAGGTTTTTAACGCAGGCTGGGCAAGGCAATCTGTTTTTGAATACAACAGCGATTTGAGTAAAACCTCAGGAAAGCACGGTGAAAGCGACTGCTACTTTATCAATAACGGTGAGGTATCGCTCTATCTCTCGGTTGAAAACGTCGGAATGGAGTTTGCAATTAAAATTGCCGTAGCTGACCTTAAAAGAGGCGGAGTAATCAGCGACTGCGTTATCAAAAAATTTGTTCTGTTTAAAAACGAACTTCCCGAATCGGGCAACAAGGGTGAGCTGCTTTACACCGACAAACGTATTCAGTTACAGCTTACAAACACAACCGACGGAAGATTTCTTAAATGTGATTTTATTGACTTTGGCGGACTCAAAAATCTTTACTTTAACATCACTCTTAAAAAGGTAAACGGTGAAAGCCTTAACGAATTAGCACCGTTTGAGCGTGACAGAAAATATTTTTATCTAAAAAGATTTGTTCCTAAGTTTATTGCAAGCGGAGTTATCAGAGTAGGAGGACTTGAATATTCTTTAAATGAAAATAACACAAGAGCCTACTTTGACTGGACACGATTTTCAAAGCCGAGAAAACACGATTACCAACGATTGAGTGCAGACTGCATAATTGATGACAAACGTTTTTCGCTCTGTCTTGCAAGCAGAGTCGGAGACAACCGTTACGGCAACGAAAACTGCTTTTTCATCGGCGGAAAGCTTGAAAAGCTGTCGCAGATAAACGTAAAGGGCACAAATGGCAGACTTGACAGACCTTGGTTCTTTACTGCCGGAATTTCGGCTGTAGATATTACGTTTAAGCCTTTTACGGTTAAGGGTGAGCCTATGGCTGCCGTTATGGATAAAACAACGGTTGTTTTCGGCAGGCTTTACGGGCAGATAAAACGTGTTGACTATGACAAGCCGCTTGTGCTTGACAACGCTCAGGCGCATATGATTTTTACTGAATTCTGACACATACTATATACATAAAAGGACTGTTTCACTTCAAAAATGAAACAGTCCTGATTTTTGTGTATTAAAAAATGTATTTCAATCAATCCGTAAGTCTTGCCATCATTGCAAACGCAGTAATAAAGCTGATTAAGAGGTAGAAAAGCAGAGCAAACAATGAGCCGTATGAAATAAAATTGACAGAAACGATTGTCAGAATTGAAAATACACCGAGCAAACAGCATATAATTGAAACGATATTCTTAAGGTTTCTTTCCTTATCAAGTGCACAGAAGAAGAAGCCGACTATCGGTATAACAAGAAATACGAAAAATAACGGCAGTACCGAACCGAATGCTTCGCCCTGCGCTCCTTCGGGAAATTGTCCTCCGAGATAACCGAGCATATCAAATATAGTTGCATAAAATCCGAGCTTAGTTGAATCAGGGTTAGGAATCTGTACGAAAGTAAATGTGCAGAAAAGAATCTCTGCAAGGAAAAGAACGCACTGGGTTATTCTTAATCTTTTTCTTGTTTTGTTTTCAGGCTTTTTTAACATATTTATCCTCCGAAATTTTATATAAAATATGTAACAATATTATTATATCACAACTTTTATCATTGCACAATAGACAAATTTATGATAAAATATAATTGTTAATTTGTAAAGGGAGTGACTCACAATGGGTTATATTAACGAATCGGTAATTTATAATATTTATCCTCTCGGTTTCTGCGGTGCACCGAAGGACAACGACGGAAATCTTGTTTACAG
>CAMBNE010000192.1 GCA_945868935.1 uncultured Clostridia bacterium | reverse complement strand
ATGTCAAGGACTATGAAAACAAAATACTCGTCAAGCAGGCAAATGACGGTTATGACGATATCCGAATGGAATACAACGAAAAAGTCCTTCGTGAAAATCTTTCCAAGGGACAGAATGCGATTCGTAAACAGATTTTCGTCACGGTGACGATAAAGGCTCCCGATGCAGAAGTTGCACAGCGCAAATTTCATACTATAGACCTTGAAACAAAGAACAGCTTTGACA
Organism: uncultured Clostridia bacterium; assembly: GCA_945868935.1. Taxonomy (GTDB): domain Bacteria; phylum Bacillota; class Clostridia; order Oscillospirales; family Acutalibacteraceae; genus Ruminococcoides. The sequence continues at coordinate 3,480 of CAMBNE010000192.1, read as the reverse complement.
GAATAGGTAACACAAATCTTCGCCCTGTTTCAAACCAGGAACGTATTGAGCTCCTGAAAAATGTTTTTGTTGGTGCAGATGTTACTATTCCGAAACTTTCCAAAGAAGATATTGAAAAAGGTCTTGATAAGGTTTACTGTGCGCCCGACTATTTTGAATTCAAATCTGATTACTTTATGTTCGGAGAGTTCTATGCAAAATGCGTATTTGTAAAAGAATACCCGTCAACGGCAAATGATAACATTCTGAATGACCTTATGGCATCAAACATTCAGATGTTGGTTACAACAAATGTCTTTGCTCACGATACCGCTGAAGCAAGAAAGCTTGTACAGCGGCAGATAACTGCTATAGAGACCAATATGGCGCAGAGAGAAAGTGCCGCTGCCAAGGCAGGAAATTTCTCATCAACTATGCCTGTAAAAATACGTAATCAGATTGAAAGCTATAAAAAGCTGTATGATATGCTTACTATTGATGATCAGAAGCTTTTCAGTGTGGCAACCATAATTATGGTTATGGCAAAAGATTACGAAGAACTTAAAACAAATATGGAAGTAGTAGCCTCTGCCCTCAAGAGAAATGGCTGTATGTACGGTGAGATGAAATGGCAGCAGGAGGACGGAATGTGTGATGTTCTTCCTATCGGAACACAGCGTAAATTTGAATGGAGCAGATCGCTGCCTACAGAAAGCATCGGAATTTTTGTTCCTTTCAATGTTAAGGAAGTACAGCAGGAAGGCGGCATATATTACGGTCTTAACAAGCTTTCAAACAACCTTATATCCTTTAAGCGTATTGATTCACTCATTAATCCCGCAGGATTTATTCTCGGTTGTCCCGGTTCAGGAAAGTCCTTTTCAGCAAAACGTGAAATGGTTGCTGTATATCTGACCGACCCAAGGGCGAATATAATCATCATCGACCCGGAGCGAGAGTATCCGTCCATTGTAAATATGTTTGGCGGCACATCAATAAAAATATCCACAGGCTCAAAAAACTATGTAAATCCCTTTGATTTTGACATAGCCTTGCTCGAAGATGATGATGTAGATGTTGTTTGTGATAAATGCCAGCTCATAACATCGTTTATTTCTATTATGAATCCCAATCGGAGCCTTACACCGCAGGAAGTGTCCTTCATCGACAGGTGTGTCCGGCTAACTTATGTTAAATCGGGATACTTAAAAACTTTGGACAAAGCGGATATGCCTACATTAGGAACATTTCGTGATGTTATGCAGAATGAAACGGAGAACGTTGATGAAAAGATGAAGCAGGATCTCCTGATAACGCTTGAAATGTATGTTGACGGTTCAGCAAAGTATTTCAATAATCAGACAAATATTGAAGCGGACAACCGTCTTATTTCATATGATATCAAAGACCTGTCAGGTGTTCTGAAAACCCAGGCTATGCTTCTTGTGCTTGATAATGTTTGGAATCGCCTTTCAGCCAATCGAGATAAGGGCATACCAACTTGGATATACATTGATGAAATTCACGTTCTTTTCCGAGACCCGTACTGCTTACAGTTTATCAGAGACTTGTACAAACGTGCAAGAAAATACGGCGGCGTTCTTACCGGTATTACTCAGAACGTTGAAGACCTGCTGAGAGATGATGACTGCCGTACAATGCTGTCAAACTCAGAATACCTTATGCTTCTCAAGCAGTCTCCTGCTGACAGTATAAAATTGCAGGATACTTTACACTTTACGGATAGTGAGCTGTTTTATGTAAATAATATCGGCGCAGGCGAGGGACTTATGGTTCTTGGCGGAAAAGATAAGATTCCGTTCTATGACAAGTTCCCCACAGATACAAAGCTTTACCGTTCTATGTCTACTTCTTTCTCCGAAACCCAGGCTTTGATGGAGAACAAGGATACATAATAATTGAAGGGACTTGTATATATGGATAAAAAATTACATCTTGCCAATACAAATGAACGTTCCAAAAAGATATATAAATTAAAGTCTATATCTGCAAAACAGGCAAAGTTCAAGAAAAAAGAAGAGAACAATACATATACGGTTCAGCCGCAGAAATCTTCTTCTGAAAAAGCAAAACAGTCTGAAAGCTATAGTGTATATCAGAAAGGTCATAAAAAAAGCACTGTTAAATCAGATGAAGTGCATTCATACCGTTCTGACGATGACGATTCTGCTGAAAAGGATAAGTATCGCAAGCAAATGCAGTTTACTTCCTTTCAGCAGAAAGCTGCCGAAATGAATTCAAAATTATCGTCCGATATACAGGTAAATATTGAAACTGCCAAAAAACAGGCTTCTGTATCATCTTATCAAAGTGGAAACACATCAAATTCGCAGTATAGCGACAAAACCAAAGAAGCTGCGGCAATGCTTGCAAGCCGTCTTGCAGGTGATATCTTACGCAAAACACAAATTAATGATGCTTCACAGGCTAAATCATCGAATTCCCCAATGGGGAATGCAAAGCCTGATAAGTCTCAAAGGGTATGCTTTTATCTTAAATCAAACGAAGTGGAAAAAGCTCGCCTTATGAAACCTGATAGTGCTGCAAGAGAGCGCTTTAACAAAGCGGCAGACAACACCTATAAGGAACGTGAAAAAATAAAAACCGAAATTACCAAAGAAACCAACAAGATCAAAAGATATCAGAAAGAATCGAAAAGGATTGAAAAGCAGGCATCAAAGCCGCATACAACCACATTTGAAAAGGTTGAAGATGTGTTATATCTTGAGGGTAAAGTTTCAGGTGCAGTCAATAAAGGCAGTACCGGTGAAGCGGCGGCAGCAATTTCGGTCGCTGCGGCTGAAATTGCTGCTAAAAAGGTGATAGAGGAAGCTGCTAAAAATCACAAAACTATAGGTGAAATAAGCAGAGCATCAGGAGCTGTTGGTGAGCTTTCATCAAGTATTGATAGAGAAAATAGTGTAGGTTCGGCTGCCGCTTCTGCATTTACAGCAGTTCCAAAGTATTATATTGCTCAAAAGGCTGCGGATACAGTAAAAAAATCGTCTCAAAAACATTATAAGGATAAACTTGATAAAAAGTTGTCTGCGTTGAGAGCAAAACAAAATGCGGCTGAAAAAAGAATTGAGGAATTAAAAAAAGAGCAAGCTAAACGTCAGGTAAAAATCAATATTTATAAAGCGGAGAATGGTATTACCTCAAAAAGCAATTCTGCTTCACAAAATATAAAAGCAGTCATTAAATCTCAGCATAAAGCCGCTAAAGCTGCGGCAGCGGCAAAATCTTCAGCTGCAATAGTTGCAGCTGCCGGTGGTGTGCTTTTTCCGATATTAGGCATTGTTGTAATAATCATTATTATTGCTGCACTGTTTTCTTGGATTATTCCCCACGAAGAGACTTTCTATAATGAAGCCGAAAACACTTGGGAGTCGGTTATGGTTGAAACCAACGAAGAGATAATGAAGGGATATATAAAACATATCCAGGATTATTTTGACAAAAAGCAGTTGGAAATACTGG
>CAMBNE010000191.1 GCA_945868935.1 uncultured Clostridia bacterium | reverse complement strand
TACTCTTTCCGTAGGGGACGGCTTCCCAGACGTCCCATTCACATAAAGAAGCCATTGTCAATTTGGAGGTAATATTATGAATTTCGGACATAAAATTCTTGAATATAAGGACGAGCTTTTAAGCGACCTCAACACACTTCTCGGCTTTGAATCCGTAAGCGGTGAGAAAGACGACGAATGCGACAAGGCACTCAATTTCATTCTCAAAAGGGCAAAGGACTTCGGACTGGTTGGCGAAAGAGTTACCGACAAAAGCGCACATATCACACTCGGAAACGGCGGCTCGCTCTGTGCGGTGCTGTCGCACCTTGACGTTGTTCCCGCAGGCAACAACTGGAGCGTTCTGCCCTATGCGCTCACAGACAAGGACGGCAGACTCTACGGCAGAGGAATTGCCGACGACAAGGGAGCCGCTCTTGTAAACCTCTACTGCCTGCGTGCGCTTAAAGAAAGCGGTGTTGAGGGCAGAAACACCCTCCGTGCAATCTACGGCACGTCGGAAGAAACGGGAATGGAGGATATGGACGGCTATTTTGCACAACAGCCGTATCCCGACCTTGCATTTACTCCCGACAGCGACTACGGTATCTGCTACGCAGAAAAGGGAATACTTCATTTAGAGGTCAGCACGATTATAAACAACGCAAAAATTCTCACCCAGTTCCATTCGGGCAAGGCACTCAACGCTGTTCCCGATTTAGCTTATGCAATGCTCGACTCGTCAAACTACGACGAGCAGACGCTTATGCGCCTTGCAGACGCAAGCGACGGAAATTTTGAATTCAACTACACAATTGACGGTCTTATGATTATCAGCCGAGGCAGAGCCGCTCACGCCTGCGAGCCTGAAAAAGGCTACAACGCCGCATCGGCTCTTGTTGATTTGATTGCAAACGCATATCAGACCGAAGATATCGGCTCAATCTGCTCGTTTATCGACTATGCGATAAACAAGGAAACCAACGGCCGCTCGCTCGGACTTAAAATGAGCGACTCGGTTTCGGGTGCGCTTACGGCTAACCTTTCAGCAGTTCACATCGAGGGCGAAACAGCCAAGGCTCAGTTTGACATACGCTACCCCGTAACGGTAAGCGGCAAAAAGATTATAAAGCAGTTCAAAAAGGTTGCCAAAAACAGCGATTTGAAGGTTACTGTCCTCGGACACGAGGAGCCGCTTTATGTTGAAAAGGAGTCAGCTCTTATCGAGCTTTTATCCTCAGCCTACGAAAGCGTGACGGGTGAAAAGCCCGAGCTTTACACAATGGGCGGAGGAACATACGCAAGAAAGCTTAACGGCAGAGGCGTTGCGTTCGGTCCGAATTTCAAGGACGACGAGGTCAATATGCACAACGCCGACGAAAGCGTTGACAAGGAAAAGTTTTTCACCCACGCACAGATTTGCCTTGAGGCAATGTACAGAATGTTAATGCGGAATTAGGAATGCGGAATTATGTAGTACGGTGTTAATTCTAAATATTATCAATTTGTTATGAAAATAACCATACACTGATTAATAATCAAAAGCTGATTTTATATTTCATACAATATGTGTATTTTTAGTTTTATCAATGTACTACGGCTATAGCGGAAACATTTGTAATTAAAATCGCAAAAAAACAAGCCTTTCCAAACAACACTCGCTATATAATTCCGAATTACGAATTCCGAATTATTATTAAAGGAGAACATATGAGTACCGAAAAAGTTATTAAAAATCAAGCAAAGGATTCACTGAAAAATAACTGGTCTGTTATAATCGCCGCAGTGCTTGCAGTATGTGCACTTGTGCTTTTAATCGACGCACTTATGTACGGCTTCGGATTTTTCACAAAGTCTATTGACACGGATACAGGTCTTGTAAAAGAGGGCAAAAAGCTGACATTTACGCTTATTGCCTGCAGTGCACTGGCTGTCACCGTTCTTATTTCTCCGCTGATTAACGGACTTTTTAAAATGTTCGGCAACACCTCGCTTTACAACCGCACCGAAATTTCCGATTTGTTCTTCTTTTTCAAGGGCGCTCACAGGTACTTTAAAACTCTTATTATCAACATAACGCTTTTGTTTATTTTCTCGGTGCTTGCATACGGTCTTGACGTTTACAGCTATGCCTGCTACGTTTTAGGTGCAAGCCTGAAAAGCGGATTTCAGTTTGATATAAACACATTTATTCTAATCGGCGCATTTTTGATTTCGGTAATAATAAAAGTACTGATTTATCTTCTTTTCGTTCACTTTCCGCTTGTCGCTTATTCGTTTAACGACAGTATGCCCGTATCAAAATATATGTTCGGCTATATCGGATTTTCGTTCAGACACTTTGCAAAAACCGTTAAGCTTGCTGTAAGCTTTTTCGGCTGGATTGTACTTTCTTGTGCATTAGTCGTGCCTGCGTTCTACGCACTTCCGTACCTTATGACTTCTATGACAACTTCGGCAAAGTGGCTGTTTTCACTTGAAAGAAACAGAGGTGTGATATGATAGTATCTTTGTGTATGATTGCCTACAATGAGGCGGAGGCTCTCGACGGAGTGCTGAGGGATTTCCAGCTTCAGGATTATCCGCACGAGCTGATTGAAATTGTGCTCGTTGACAGTATGTCCACCGACGCAACAAGAGAAAAAATGGAGCGTTTTAAAAACACAGACTACGGTTTTCGCAACGTGGCGATTGTTCAGTGTGCCAAGAAAAATCAGGCTTTTTCGTGGAACGCCGCACTTATGACGGCTACGGGCGATGTTATAATCAGGGTTGACGCTCACGCAAGAATTCCGAGGAACTTCGTTTCAAGAAACGTGTATAACTTAAATCAAGGCGAATACGTTGTCGGAGGCGGCAGACCTAACATAACCTCGGACGTGTCGTCGTGGAAGCTTACCCTGCTTGCCGCAGAGGACTCGCTGTTCGGAAGCTCGGTTGCATCCTACAGACGTCCTGCAACGCAGAAGGAGTACCTTGACAGCCTTTTTCACGCCGCATACAGACGTGAGGTGATTCAGAAGGTGGGCGGCTTTAACGAAAATCTCGGACGTACCGAGGACAATGAATTTCACTACAGAATACGCAAAGCAGGCTACAAGCTCTGCTGCTGCCCCGACATAATTTCCTATCAGCATTCAAGAAACAATTTAAAGGATATGATAAGGCAGAAGTACTCAAACGGCAGGTGGATTGGACTTACGCTTTCGGAGTGTCCGGGCTGTCTTTCGTACTTCCACTTTGCGCCGTTTGCGTTTGTTATGATGATTATACTCTGCTCAATAATAGCCGCTCTCGGCTTCCCGATTCTGCTTTACACTCTGCTGCTTGTTTACGGAATGTTCGACATTGTAAACGCAGTAGGCTGTTTTACTATGAAAAATCTTCAGCCGCAGTTTGTTTTCCTGCCGTTTATTTTCCCGATTCTGCACGTTTCCTACGGAGTGGGCACGATTGTGGGACTTATTCAGATTCCGTTCTGGCAGAAAAAAATAAAAAACAGCCACGCAAAGGAACACATTGAAAAGGTAAAGCGAAAGATAGCAAAGAACACGATTAAGAAATAATGCGGAATTCGGAATGCGTAATTCGGAATTAATATTGCAGAGGCGAAATGTGTTCGCAAAACAGCCTGTCCTTTACGAAATAACAACCAAGCGTTTCCTTTATCATCGTAGGGACACGGCGTGCCGTGTCCGTGTTGACTATCAAACGCAACCGATTATA
>CAMBNE010000190.1 GCA_945868935.1 uncultured Clostridia bacterium | reverse complement strand
GAGCGTAGCGACCATTAATTACGCATTCCGAATTACGCATTCCGCATTAAATTATTGTTTATTTTATTAAGCTAAATCTTAAGAGCCTTTTCAATTAGCTGAATTGTTGTATTAAAACTTGAGCGTGCCGCCAAAATACAAGCGACATTTGCAACAAATAACAGAACAAACGGAATAAATATTTTTGTCACGTCAAAAATTGCAAAGCACACTGCAAGCAACAGAATAACAAGATTAAGAATCAGAATGAAACTCAGCGTTTCATTAGATAATCTGAGCTTTGCAACAATTTCTGTATTGCCGCCGTTATTCCCCCGAAAATTCCCCTTTGCAACCGTTCTGAAAATCTCCCTCGGACCGCTTAATACAATTTTAACCGCAAATCCGTTATCTGTGATTGTTCCGATAAAATCATAATTGTTTTTGTCACCGCAGTACGGATATGTATTTTCTTTTAAAAGCTCATAAACGCAATTTGCTGATGCTTTTAATTCCAATTGCAGATTTTTACTAACGGTTATATAGAGCATAATTATTTCTCCCTAAAATCAATCGTTTCAACTGTTGCGCCGTCAAGCGATATTCTGTAAACATTGCCTGCATCATTCTGAACAACGTATATCCAGTCCTCGTCAAGCAAATATATTTTCTTTGCCGACCGATTTGTTATTTCCGTAACATCATCGGAATCGTACTTATAGATTCCCTTATCAGCAGCTATATACAGCGTATCACCATAAGAGTTAATGCAATTTACCTCTCCCTTAAAAACAAGGCTGAATTTATCCTCTGCGATTGAATAGCAGTAAAGCCCTGTTTCGTATTCATCATAATCTGCCGCACTGAAATTAAAGAAAACTTTATCTGCACACACGTGTATAAAATCAACATATGACTCTGTCAGATAATTTAGAAAAGTTGATTTGGCATTTCCTTTTGTAACATCGTTACAGTAAAGCCAACCGTCATCATTGATTATGTATATCTTGTTTCCCGAAACATAGAAATCGTAAACCGATTCTTCAATTGTATATTCGGGATTGTCCTTATATCTTACCGTCACTCTGCCTGCTTCTGAAAAAATCCTTAAATCATCCGAATAATAATCAAAACTTGTGTCCTGACCGCTATCCGTAAATTTGTCCTCAGCTTCATTATAAACAGCGAACTTGCCGTTTTGCGTTGCAGTTACATAAATCTTATCATCAAACTGATAAAAGAAGGGATATTCAAAGTTATAATCATCAATCTTAACGGCGTCAGTCATCACCTTAGTAACACCGCTGTTATTGAATTTGTATATTCCCAAAGACGTGGTATCATCAGATATCAGGTAATTATCGGAAATAAAATTCACATACAAATTATTGTCTTTGTAAGCCATTCTGCCGCCGGCAAGATAATTATTATAGCCGTTGTCAATAGCCTTGCTGTTAAATGTTGTTGCTTTTTTCGTTGTGCAAGAACAGAGCGCAAGCAAAGATAAAATCAGTACAACTGAAAATATTTTTTTCATACAAATCACCAATCGAAATAATTGTTATTTATCTATAATTTGATTTTAGCACACGCATATATTGCCGTCAAGATTTATAATGATTACCGGAATTTTAGATAATATATGTTGACTTTTGCAGTAAATTGTTCTATTATATACTTGAAATGTAATACTCATATTAACACAATAAGGAGTGATTTTATGAAATGTCCCAACTGCGGTTATAACTGCGACGACAAATACTGCGCAATGTGCGGCACAAAAATGCCCGAACAGGTTGTGAATACAAATCCGAATCCGTATGAAAGCGCACCCGTAAACAATAATTTTCAGCCTGAAAATTTCAGTCAGACGAATAATGCTGACTTTAATACAGATTTTGGCAACCCGAATCCATACAATCAATCCAAAGCACCGGTAAATAATGCAAATCCGTTTCAGAATGATTTTCAAAGCGGTGCTCCGAATATGCCGCAGGGCGGAATGCCTGTTCCTCCTGCATATCCTGCACCCCCTCAGTACAGCAACGCACCGAAAAAGAAAAGCAAGGCTCTGCCGATTGTCCTTACCTGTCTTATCGCCGCTGTCATTGTTGCAGGTGCTGTAATCAGCGTTTATTCAGCCTGCACGTATAATCAGTCAATCATCACCGATTTGTTTAAAGATAATTCCAATGATGATGATTACTATGATTACTATCTTGACGACGAATATTATCCCGATACAAAATATATAGATGACGTTGAAACTCACAAAATCGGCGAAACCAAGGAGCTTTCCGACTGCAAGATTACGCTTACGAAGTTTGAAAGGGACAAGTCAGCAGACGAAAACAAAACAGGCAACAGCCGTACAAAATTTGTATTTGAGGTTGAAAACACAACTGATGAAAATATAACGCTCATATATATATATTGCGACGCAACGGATGCTGATGGTAATACTTCGCTTGATTGGCTGTCGAACAATCTTGAAAACGACGATATCTATTCTGACTTTATTACCCTTGAACCGAACGAAAAGAAAGAGCTTATCTTTGAATATTCCGTACCGAATGACGCTGAAAAAATCCGGCTTGATTTAAGCTTCACCAACAACAAAAATACATACGACTACAGAGGAACTTTTGTAGCCGAATAAAGCCGAGTGCCTCGGCACGCAAATTTTTCTATACAACACGCATTATTATAAATTTGGAGCGTAGCGACTCAAAATTCCGAATTACGCATTCCGAATTCCTAATTAAAAATAATTAAACCGCAGAGTGCCTTGATTAACGCACCCTGCGGTTTTTATTATGCAGATATTATTCCGAAAAATTGATTTCTATAGTCAGATGCAGAGGAAATTCAAGGTTTATCCTCTCTGTTACAATCTTTTTCTGCTCCTGCGAAAGCGTATCGTTTATGTTGACCGTAAGCTTATAATCTGTCGGTTGTTCAGTAAACGAAAAGTCCGTCAAGCCGCAGCTTCTTAAAATATCGGAAAAAGCGTCGGGAGTACATTTTCCGCCCATATTCTGCTCCTGCAATTCGAGCATTTCTCTTCGCTTTTCGGCTGAATACTCCGTTTTCTCTTTTCCGAGAAATTTCTCTCTGCGCACAATGCCGTAATCCTCTGCCGTTTCGATAAAATACTCCTTTGTCATAGCATCGAGATTTTCAAAAAGGCTGTCAAGTCCTTCGGCACAGGCAGTAAGCTCCTTAGAAATATTTGAGCTTTCATCGATGCTGTAAATTCCGACTGAATTCAGCTTTTCTTTCATTGAATCGTAGCTGCTCATCATACCACCGTAATTTCCGCAGTTCCTGCTTTAAATCGCTGAGAAGCCGAAAGCGTTCGGTTCTGCATATCTTCATCATATTCGTAATTTTCAACGCAGTCGGTTTCCATTAACGCCTTGCCCAATGCCGAAAGATAGAATTTGCCGCCTATCGGGATTGAGTTGACATATTTTTCAAAGGCTGTTTTACAGGTCTGTATAACTTCGGACTCCGAATAGCCGTTTCTAGCTGTAATTCTAACTATAATGTCATAGCTTACCGAAATTGCGTTATATACTTTGACGTCAACATTGAGCTCACGTTCCCTGTCAACAATTGACTGAAGCTTTGATATAGCACTGCTGTCGGCGTCGCCGTCGCTTGAGCAAACGTAAAGATTCACGGTTCCGGGACCTCTGAACATTCCGACTGCCGACGCTTTTGCAATACCCTCAACGGCTAAAGCAAGC
>CAMBNE010000189.1 GCA_945868935.1 uncultured Clostridia bacterium | reverse complement strand
GAATGGGACGTCTGGGAAGCCGTCCCCTACGGAAAGGTTTGTTTGTTACTATAATGATGATATAATCGGTTACGATTGATAGTCAACACGGACACGGAGTGAGTGTCCCTACGTCTGTAAAGGAAGTGTTTATTGTTACCCAACGGGCAGCCACATAGGGCTGCCCCTACAGTTTATTTTATATCATTCATTTATTTTATTCCGTAGGGGCGACCCTGTGTGGTCGCCCGAAACGTTACCGATATATCAATTTATAATTCGGGCAACCGTTTTATCCAAACAATCCGACTTTTCCACTCGATTTGCCCGTCGAGGCACTCGACCGATTTGCCTGCGGCGGCTTCGCCGCAAATTATGGTTTAGTTTTTCTTATTCTTATATTTTCCGCTTAAAATGCATAATGTAAAAACGCCAGCCGATACCAGCATAACGAAAATTATCTGCGGTACATAGCTGTTAACTCCTGTTTTCGGAGAAACTAACGAGGTATCTTTACCTGTTGTTGATGTGTTGTTTGTCGGCTCTGTGCCGGTAGAGGGATTTGTGCTCTGCTTTTCTACCTGTAAAGTGATACTGCACATACTGTCGCTGTAGTAATGTGCAAAAAAGCTTGTGTTCTCGGGCAGGGTTTGCAGATACTCGCTATTAACCATAATCACAAATCCGCCTGATGTTTTCTCAATATCATAATTTGCGTTATCTACCTCTGCTTCGCCGACTGTTAAATTATAAAACTCGCAGTCATTACCGGCAGGAATTGATACTCCTACATTTTCATAAGCGGTGAATTCATATGTATTTAAAATGTTTTCAAAATAGCCGTTAAAGGTGTACTCACCGTTTTCCAGACTGCTCAGGTAATCCTCTTTGAGTGTAACGGTTGTTTTCTGTTCATCTCCTGAAACCGTGTAGTTTTTCGAATCAATCTCTCCGTTTTTATCCTCAAGTCTTAATACATCTTCGGTGTTGCTGCGCTTGCGCTGACAGAGAATAAAGAAATTGCCGTAACTGAAGCAAAAACTGTTACTAAAGTTTTTTTGAATACTGCTTTCATATTGTTTTCCTCCTGATTAAAAAATAGAAATACAGGTATTTCTTTGTTTTATTATACCATTTTTTTTTTTTTTTGAAAATAGCGGCAAAATTAATGAAATATTGTTTGCTGTTTTGTGCTAAATAACAAATGGATTGTTACTTGTACACAATACAAATAACAATCCATATCCCACAGTTTTACACCGTTGTTTCTTCTTCTTTTTCTTCAGCTTGTTCTTCGCCTTCCGTATCAAGCTTTTTGACTACAACTCTGATGATTCGCTGGTCTTTTACCTCCATAACGGTGAACCTGAATCCGTCAGCCTCAATGCTCTGGCGCTTGTGGGGAATAGTACCTGCGTGTTCAAGAATAAATCCGCCGACTGTCACGCTGTCGCTTTCAATTGCGTCCTCGTCCATATCAAAAAGAGCAAGCAAATCATCAAGCTCAATGTCGCCGTTTACAAGGAATTCACCCTTGCCGATTTTGTAGTAGTTGTGCTCAATTTCCTCGTCCTCGTCCCAGATTTCGCCGACGATTTCTTCAAGCAAGTCCTCCATAGTGACAATGCCGAGCGTTCCGCCGTATTCGTCTGTGACGATTGCAAGGTGAATTTTCGTGCGCTTGAACGCATTTAAAATTTTCGAAAGTTGTTGAGTTCTGAAAACAAAGTACGGTGTCTGCATTATGTCACGCAAATCGGGTGCTTTTCCGTCAGCAAGCGACTCAAGATAATCTCTTGTGTGCAGAATTCCGACGATATGGTCAACCGTTTCCTCATAAACGGGAATACGTGAATATCTGTTCTCTATGATTATGTCCTTAATCTTTTCCTGACTGTCACTGATGTTGATGAATGTAACATCAACTCTCGGCGTGAGGATTTCCTCAGCGGTCTTTTCGTCAAAGTCAAGCGCAGAACGCACCATTTCGCTTTCGCTTTCTTCAAGCACGCCCTCTTCTTCAATGCTTTCAACAATGTATTTCAGCTCGTTTTCCGTAACAGACGGACTGTCCTCGCTTCCGCCTGCAATTTTCAGCGCAAGAGATTTCAGTTTTAAAAATACAAACACAAACGGCTTGAGTATGAACATAAGCACACGCAGAAAGCCTGCTGTCTTGAGTGTAAAAGCGTCGCAGTGTTCCTTTGCAAGGCACTTCGGGATAACCTCGCCGAAGGTCAGCACAAGCAGAGTAGTTGCACCCGTTGCAATTGCCGAGCCCATATCGCCGAAAAGGTTAAGGCAAAGTACTGTTGCAATTGACGAACAGCTAAGGTTTACAATGTTGTTGCAGATAAGGATTGTTGTAAGGGCATTGTCAAAATTTTCGATAACATAAAGCGCATTTTTTGCTTTTTTGTTGCCGTTATCAACGCTGTGCTGGATTCGGATTTTGTTAACAAACGAAAACGCCGTTTCGGTAGCAGAAAAAAACGCTGATAAAAGCACGAGTATCGCAATGACAATACCCATAATTATGTCAGATGTCAATTAAAAATCACTCCGATTATTTTATTTATATTCTATAGTACTATGATTCTTTTAAATAATTATTGTTTTTAAGAAATATAAGCATAAAAACATTGAAAAATATTGCTTGAAATGTTATAATATTTTCTATATCGCTTTTGCATATATATTTAACAAATGTGAATTTCCGTAAACTTTCGGGAAACAATATTTCTCGGAGGTGCATAGTAATGTCACAAAAATCAAAATCTTCAAAGTCGGATAAGTCAGATAAGAAGAAAAGGGATAACTTTGAAAAAAATCCTAATTCCGATGATAATCCGCAAAAGCTTGAAAACGACAGTCCAATAAGCGAGGAGCACACCGACCAGATTGGCGAAACAGGCTCGGTGCTCACCTCGCACAAGGACAGCATAATACATTGTCTGACGATTATCGGTCAGATTGAAGGCCACTATATTCTTCCCTCGCAGAACAAAACCACCAAGTACGAGCACGTTATTCCTCTGCTTGTTTCAATTGAGGAGGACGAGAGGATTGACGGACTTTTAATTCTGCTCAACACAGTCGGAGGAGATGTTGAGGCAGGACTTGCAATTGCCGAGGTTATTTCGGGAATGAAAAAGCCGACTGTTTCAATCGTTCTCGGTGGCGGTCACTCAATCGGAATTCCGCTTGCAGTGGCGGCTAAAAAGAGCTTTATCGCCAAAAGCGCCTCAATGACCGTTCACCCTGTCCGCACAACGGGACTTACCCTCGGAGTGCCGCAGACGTTTGAGTATTTTCAGCGTATGCAGGACAGAATCACAACCTTTGTCGCCGAAAATTCCGATATTACAAAGGAACGTTATGATGAGCTTGTGCTCAACACAGGCGAGCTTGTTATGGACATAGGCACAATTTTAGAGGGCGAGGAGGCTGTTGAGGAGGGCTTGATTGACAGTGTAGGCACAGTTTCCGACGCAATAGACGCTCTTTACGATATGATTAAGGAGTCAAAAGAGCCGAAAGAGCCAAAGAAAAAATCAAGGACAAAAAGCAGTAAAGCATAAATTAATTCGGAATTCGGAATGCGTAATTCGGAATTTCGGTCGAGTGGATAGGTTGCGATAGTACAAAAGTTTAGTTCCCGAATTTATTTATATGCGGCGTTGCCGCAGGTGTGAGATTATATTATTGTAGCGGCGAACTGTGTTCGCCATATTTCATAAATTGCGTTGCAAT
>CAMBNE010000188.1 GCA_945868935.1 uncultured Clostridia bacterium | reverse complement strand
CTTAACTCCACTCTCCACACTCCAAACTCCACACTCTGCTAAATTATGGTTTATCAACGTATTGTGCGATTTCCAAATAATGCAAATTTTTCACAATAAATTCACAGTAACAATATATGGCTTTCATAAACGGCTCGTATGATATAAGCACAATAACAAAAGGAGGTGACAACATAATGAAAGAAAACAGGTCGTCGGTACTCGCATGCGTTACAAGCCAGTACGACTGCGACAGAATCATCAAAACCGCAAAGAAAATTGCCGACGACTGCGGCTGTGAGCTCAGGGTGCTCAGCATTTTAAAGCCGACAAGCAACTATACAACAGTAAGCGACCAGATTGAATATCTTTACCTTGTTTCAAAGGAGTCGGGTGCGGATATGACCGTTCTGTTCCACGACGACGCACCGAGTGCCGTATCAGAATTTGTAAAGGAAAACAACGTCGAGCGTGTCGTAACAGGTATGCACGACGGAGGCGACGACAGCTTCCTTGTGATGTTCAACAAGCTTGCGCCGAAAACCCCGATTACAATGGTCGCAAAAGACAATATGGTGTACAGTATGGAGCTGTGCTCCGAATGTATGCCGGTAGGCAAAAAGTAATACATATGTAAGTTCAACAACTACGAAAGTTTGTAAATTCTTTCTTCTTAAAATATACTCTCTCCCGAAACGAGCCGACATTCTAACAATGCCGGCTCGTTTCATTTTATATGCAATATTCAGTTTCGGGCGACCACACAGGGTCGCCCCTACGGAATTATTCAGACGCTTGTTGTATAGCACATAATTTGTGTCACTACGACAATATACTTATAATTTCCAGAATTCCCATAATAATCGGCTGATGAAGAAGATATATAATCAGCGTGTGGCGTCCGATGAAGTCGAAAAACGGGATTTTCCGCTTGAAAAATCTGTCGGCGTTGCAGTTTTTGATTACCCTCCACGCAAAATAACCCGACAAAAAGAGAAAAATCCAAGGAATTATCGGAAAATAGTCGGTTGAGTGAAAGTCGCCTGACGGAAAGCCGATAAACGCAAACGCCTTTGCACCGTACAGAAATTCGGGCAATCTGAAAAACTCAATCCCGAAAAAGCCGACATAGCCATCGGGTACACCGTACAAAAAAGCAAACAAAAGCAGACTGAGAATTGCGCCCACAGCAGGAGTGATATTTTCAAGATACGCCTTAAGCGGATACGCAAGCATCATCGCACAGCCGAGGAAATTCAGAATTCCGAACCAGACAGCCTGACTCGGTATAGCAAGCACTGTAACAATCGTAATCAGAAAGCCGCAGGCATTTAAAATTATTCCTCTTCTGAACGGGTGGTGCGAAAAATTGAACGACACGCCCGACAGAATTATGAACGAACAGCAGATAAACCGCTCCCATATTATTGTGAGCGGTTCACTGTTCCAGCCTGTTCCGGCTGAGAAAATATTGAAAATATCGTACATAAGGTGGAATAGCACCATATTGACAAGCGCAAAGCCTCTCAGTGCGTCAATCAGGTGATAGCGCACCGAGGGAGCGGAAAGGGATTTCTGCATTTATTTGTTCCTTTTCATTTTTATTGTAAAAGCCGAAATTGCCAGCACGAGCAGTACGACTGCATAACCAATCACCCACAAAAGCTCGGGCATAATCTCGGCATATTCGCCCGAAACGGCATAGCGAGCCGCATTTACTGCGTGGGCAAACGGCAGAGCGTTTGCAATCGACTCAAACCAGCCGCCGACAAGTGCGGTATCAAACCAGATATTTGAAAACCACGCCGAAAGATTGGTAAGTAATGCGCCGCAGATTCCGCCGACTGCCTTTTCGTTGAGGAATGTGCCTGCGAGCAGTCCGAGTGCGATAAACACAAGCGCAATCGGAATGTTAACAACTACGGCAAGAAGTATGTTAGGCTTTATTTCAAGTCCGAATAAGATTGCCGCAATATAGCAGATAACAGTCTGCGCAAGCGACATAGGCACAAGCGGCAGTGTGTAGCCGAGTATAAACTCAAACGCTTTCAGAGGTGACGTAAACAGACGGAGGACAAACGAGGTTGTTCTGTCCTTTGAAATGAGCTGAGCCGAAAACAGAGAGATAAAGCTAAGACCGAAAACAGAGATTCCCGGTGCAAGGTTCTGAATTTGAAACAGCTTTGTAGCCTCGGCGGCTTCCTGAGGAATACTTGAATTGATAGCCGACAAAAGCACCATAAGCACAAGCGGAAAGCCGAGTCCGAAAAACAGCGTAATCATATCACGCAGAATTTCTTTTGTATTTCGTGAAGCAAAGACTAAAGTTCTCATTTTACACCCTCCCCTGCAATTCTGATGAACGCTTCCTCAAAGCTGTCGGTATCAGCAAAGCGTTTGAGGTTTTCAGCCGTATCCTCGGCTTTGAGCACACCTTTCGCCATAATTCCGATTCTGTCGGAAAGCGACTCGGCTTCTTCAAGGTAGTGGGTGGTGAGGATAATCGTGATTCTGCCCTTGAGCTTTTCAATCACGCTCCACAGCTCTCTGCGAGCGAGCACGTCAAGACCGAGCGTGGGCTCGTCGAGAAAAAGGATTTCAGGCTCGGAGATAAGCGCCATTGCAATGCTCAGCCTTCTCTGCCAGCCGCCCGAAAGAGTTTTTGCACGGCTGTTTTCTATCTCCTGCATATCGAATTTTTCAATCATATCGTCAGCCTTGCGCTTTGCGCTTTTTCTGTCGGCACCGTAGATTCTTGCGATAAGCTCGAGGTTTTCACGCATCGAAAGCTTTTCGGCAACGGCGGTTTCCTGCGGCGAAACGTTGATAAGCTGTTTCACCCTTGCGCTGTCGCTTACGATGCTGTTGTCAAGCAGAAGTGCGTCGCCGCTTGTGGGAGGTACAAGGCAGGACAGCATTTTGATTGTGGTGGACTTGCCTGCGCCGTTTACGCCGAGCAGGGCGTAAAGCTCACCCTTGTTGACGGTAAGATTGAGCGAATTAACGGCGGTTTTGTCCTTGTATTTTTTCGTTAGTTTTTTTGTTTCAATTGCGTACATTTTATCACCGACTAAATATTTTTAGGGGAGTTATTTAAAAGATGATTCCAGACCGGGAATTTTCGCCAGAGCGATTCCGCCCTGTTTTGTGTCGCCGAGAACTACGAGTTTGTCGCCCGGATTGATTTTGAAAACCTCTCTTGCGTGTTTAGGAATTACGACCTGACCTCTCTCGCCCACTTTGACGATTCCGAAAACAAATTTGCCGTCGGTTTCGTTTTCAACGAGCTTTTCCTCCTCAAACGAGTAGTTAATCAGGTTGTCAATCGTCGTGCCGAAAAGGTTTGCAAGCTCTCTGCACTTGATGATGTCGGGCAGAGTTTCTCCGCTTTCCCACTTGGCAACCGACTGACGTGAAACTTCAATTTTCTCGGCAAGCTCCTCCTGAGAAAGACCGTTTTGTCTGCGAAAATATTTCAGATTCATACCAATCATACTTTTTCACACCCCTTTGACAATAGAATAACAGATAAAATGTACCTTTACAATCAACCGGAATTTACTTTTAATGTTAAACTTAGTTGACAAAACAGAATTTGATTTACAATTAAAAATCGGGCGACCACACAGGGTCGCCCCTACGAATTAAAACAAGCGTTTAATCTATATCCATATGGACAGCTAACGTGAGTTCTTTCTTGCGTCAAAGTCAGAAAAATGTATGACTCCCGAGATACCGAGATATAGTTTATAACCGACTTATATAACGGCCTAAAAAAGAGTTTTG
>CAMBNE010000187.1 GCA_945868935.1 uncultured Clostridia bacterium | reverse complement strand
AAAGTCAAAAATATTTTAAAATTGAGTAAAAGCGAGGATAATTGAGAATACAAAAGTATAATAAAGAAAGAGTTGAATTATTTGACTTTTATTGACTTTGACTTTATCTGACTTTGCAACTATAATAGAGTCAAAGGTCAGGAAAGGACAAACAAGAGTGGCTGAAATGTAATCAACTCCCTATAAATGTAACACCAAGCCCCGACAATGACCTATTATATAAAGGCAACGCCGCACACAATGAGCTGTGCGGTATTGCTGAAACTGAAATGAGGCGATTATATGAGAATGAGCGATCTGGTAGCTCAATATATTACACAAATGCTCGATGAGCAAAACGGCAGTGCCGAAATTCAGCGAAACGAGCTTGCAGGAAACCTCGGCTGTGTTCCGAGCCAGATAAACTACGTTATTACTTCCCGATTTACTCCCGAACAGGGGTACATTGTAGAAAGCCGGCGAGGCGGCGGAGGCTACATACGCATCAGCCGTGTGAAAATGGATAGAGGCACGGCAATGATGCATATAATAAACTCTGTAGGCTCAACGCTTGACAAGGCTACAGCAGAGGTAATGCTCAACAATATGCTCCAGCGCAATATGATAGAGTTGCAGTCGGCAAAGCTAATTGCGGCGGCACTTTCGGACAGAACGCTTTCGCAGGTTGAACAGGACAAACGTGATACGGTAAGAGCAGACTTATTCAAAAATATGCTTCTGACCATTGAATAAAGATTTATTTAGGAGGTTTTATTTATGAAATGTCAGAAATGCGGAGCAAACAATGCTAACACACATGTAAAAACAATTATCAACGGAGAATTCAAGGAATACGACCTTTGCAGTGAATGTGCAAAGAAAATGGGATATACAAATGTTTTTGGTGATATGGAAGATGAATTTTCAAACTTCCTCGGCAGTTTCTTCGGAAACGTGCTACCTGCAAGAACGCAGGCAACACGCTGTGAGTTCTGCGGCAGTACCTATTCGGACATTGCAAAGTCAGGTCACGTAGGCTGTGCAAACTGCTACAGCGTTTTTGCCGACGAGCTGTTCCCGTCAATCAGACGAATTCACGGCAACACCACTCACTGCGGCAAGAACAGCAGACTTGCCGAAAAAGCAAAGCAGTCAAAGCCTGCGGAAGAAACAAAAGAAGATAAAATCAAGAGATTAAAGTCGGAGCTTGACAAAGCAATTGAGGAACAGAACTTTGAACACGCCGCAGAATTAAGAGATAAAATCAAGGAATTGGAGGCATAAAAAATGAGCAATGATGTTGTAATTTCAACCAGAATAAGGCTTGCACGTAACCTGAAAGATTATCCGTTCCCATGCAAATTAAATTCTCAGGGCAGGGAAAAGGTAATCGAAAAGGTCAGGGACGCTGTCAAGAAAAGCAACAGTCCCGTAGCCTCTGATTTTTCGTTCATCAGAATGAGCGAGCTTAGTTCTTCACAAAGCGTATCGCTTGTTGAAAAAAGGCTTGTAAGTCCCGAATTTATCAGCGAAACGGACGGCAGAGCACTCTTAATCAGCAAGGACGAGTGTTTCAGCATTATGATTAACGAGGAGGACCACATCAGACTTCAGGTAATCACAAAGGGATTGTCGCTGGAACAGGCATATGACACTGCCGATAAGCTCGACACGTTGCTTGATGAAAATCTCGACTTTGCCTTTGACGAAAAGCTCGGCTACCTTACACAGTGCCCCACAAACCTCGGCACGGGTATGAGAGCATCTGTAATGCTCCACCTTCCCGCACTTGAAAAGAGCAGGGCAATCAACCGTATTGCCGGCAATCTTTCAAAGCTCGGACTTACCATAAGAGGTGCTCACGGCGAGGGTACAGAGCCAAAGGGTGCACTTTATCAGCTTTCAAATCAGGTAACTCTCGGTATCTCCGAAAAGGCGGCAATCGAGAACCTGAAAAACATAACAGAACAGCTTATTGCGCAGGAAAATCAGGCAAGAGAAAGACTCTGCTCAAGCATTGACATTCAGGACGCAATCAGCAGAAGCCTGGGTATTCTGCGTTCGGCACTTGTGATTTCGCACGACGAGGCTTTAAAGCTTTTGTCAAACGTACGACTCGGCATCGTGTCAAAGCAGATTACCGACGTGTCAACCGAAATGATAGACAGGTTAATGCTTGCAGTTGAGCCTGCAACGCTGACTGTATCACTCAACAAAAATCTGTCGGCACACGACAGAGATATTGAAAGGGCAAAGCTCATAAGAGCAGAGCTTTAAGAAATAATAAGAACATAAAAAGAAAGAGGGTTATGACTATGTATGAATTCAGAGGATTTACACAAAAAGCAAACAGAGCACTTAACCTCGCAATTGAATCTGCACAGGATATGGGTCACAACTACGTCGGTACAGAGCACATACTTCTCGGACTTTTAAGCGAAGGTTCGGGCGTAGCCGCAGCGGCTCTTGAACAGTGCGGAGTAACAGGCGACGCCCTCAGAGATAAAATCAGCACAACAGACGGAGTTGGAATGAAAACAACGCTTACTCCCGATGACTTTACTCCGAGGACAAAGCGTGTGCTCAAAGCCGCAATGCTTGCCTCGGCAAGAATGGGCAATAATTACGTCGGCACAGAGCACCTTCTCCTTGCCGTAATTGCCGAAAGCGACAGCTACGCAGTATCATTCCTGCACGAGCTGGGCGTAAGTGAAAATGCAATTGCTCAGGCAGTTGCAGGCGGACTTCAGAATGCAGGTCAGGAAAATGATTTTGCCGAAGAAAACGGCGGATTTTCTGCTCCGAACGAAAAAGGTAAAGGCGGTTCTGCACTTGAAAAGTTCGGCAGAGATTTGACCAAAGCCGCTAAAAACGGCGAAATTGACCCCGTAATCGGACGTGAAAAGGAAATTGAGCGTGTTATTCAGATTCTGTCACGCCGTACTAAGAACAATCCCGTGCTTATCGGTGAACCCGGCGTAGGTAAAACGGCTGTTGCCGAGGGACTTGCACTTGAAATTGCAAACGGCAACGTTCCCGAAATACTCAAGGATAAAAAGGTTGTCAGTCTTGACCTTACCGGAATGATAGCAGGCGCAAAGTACAGAGGTGATTTTGAGGAGAGAATCAAGGCGGCTATTGACGAGGTCAAAAAGTCAAAGGACACTATTCTTTTCATAGATGAGCTTCACACAATTGTCGGCGCAGGTGCGGCTGAGGGCAGTGCAGATGCGGCAAATATTCTTAAGCCGTCGCTTGCAAGGGGAGATTTTCAGGTAATCGGCGCAACAACGCTCAACGAGTACAGAAAGTACATCGAGAAAGACGCTGCTCTTGAAAGACGTTTCCAGCCCGTAAAGGTTGGCGAGCCTACTCCCGAGCAGGCAATAGAAATCCTCAAGGGCTTGCGTGACAGCTACGAAGCGCACCACAAGGTAAAGATTACCGATGAGGCAATCAACGCCGCAGTAACGCTTTCTTCACGCTATATTGCCGACAGATATCTCCCCGACAAGGCAATCGACCTTATCGACGAGGGTGCGTCAAAGGTAAGGCTTGCAACGCTGACTTCACCGCCCGATGTAAAATCACTTGAGGACAGAATAGCCGACTTTGAGAAGGAAAAGGCAAGCGCCGTAAACGAGCAGGATTTTGAACGTGCCGCTAAACTGCGTGACGAGCAGAAAGAGGTTCAGGCACAGCTTGACAATGCCAAAAAGGAATGGCAGGAAAGACAGAAAGACAGCAGCGGCGAAGTAACCGCCGAGGATATTGCGAAAATCGTTTCCGA
>CAMBNE010000186.1 GCA_945868935.1 uncultured Clostridia bacterium | reverse complement strand
TCCACTCGACCTTAATTCCGAATTACGCATTCCGAATTCCGCATTTAAATAAATTTTGGTTTAATTTGCTCACTAAATGGATAACTGTTTTTGTTATTTTACTTCTTCGCAAGCTCGTCAATAATCTCCGCAATCAGCTCACGTTCGTCCATATGGTACTTAACGCCCTTGATTTCCTGATAGTCCTCGTGTCCCTTGCCTGCAAGCACAATAATATCACCGTCCTGTGCATTTTCCATACAATATCTTATTGCGTCCTTGCGGTTTGGCACGACAACATATTGTCCGTCGGTCTTGTTGATTCCCGTCTTGATGTCCTCAATAATGTCCATTACGTCCTCAAAGCGTGAGTTGTCCTCGGTGATGACCGACAAGTCGCTGAGTCTGCCCGAAACCTCGCCCATTTCATAGCGGCGCACCTTTGGTCTGTTGCCGCCTGCACCGAACATTGTAATAAGTCGGTTGGGATTGTAGTGGCGCAGGGTTGTGAGCACGTTTTCCATTGAAAGTGCATTGTGGGCGTAGTCGATAAGCAGCGTGTAGTTTCCGGGAACCTTTACAGGCTCAACTCTGCCCTTGACCTTTGCCGCCTTAAGTCCTTTAATTATAGCCTCGTCAGGTATGTCAAAGAAAGAAACTGCACATATTGCCGCAAGAGCGTTGTATACATTGAATTTTCCGGGAATTCCAACGTCGAGAGAAAGCGTTTTCATTCCCTCTGTGTCAAAGTGAACACCGAGAAATCCCTTGTCGGAAACAAGGTGCTCATTCTTTGCCCTGAGCTGAGCGAGCTCGGAAAATCCGAAGGTCACAACCGGACCGCTTGCATCCTTTGTGATTTCCTCCCACTTTTCGTCATCAATATTCGCAGCGGCAAGCCTGCATTGACGGAACAAAAGGCTCTTACAGTAGAGGTACTCACGCAAATCCTTGTGCTCAACTCCGCCGATGTGGTCGTCGGAAAAGTTTGTAAAGATTCCTGCGTCAAATTCAATGCCTGCAAGTCTGTTGTGCTTGAGTCCGATTGACGACGCTTCAATTACCATTGCGCCGCAGCCTGCGTTAATCATATCACGCATTGCCTTCTGAATCTCATATGATTCGGGTGTGGTGTTGTTGGTTTTGTAGGTCTTGCCGCCGTAAACAATGCCGAGCGTGCCGATTGTGCCTGTCTTGATTCCTGCCTGCTCAAAGATTTCCGCAACCATTGCCGTTGTGGTGGTTTTGCCTTTTGTGCCGGTAATTGCGACGGTTTTAAGCTCTCTTGCGGGATTTCCGAAAAATTCTGCACTCATAAGCGCAAGCGCAAGCCTTGTATCTCCTGTTTTGATTACAGCGACATTTTTCGGTACATCAAAATCAAGCTCGTCGCTTATGATGAGTGCGACAGCACCCTTTTCTACAGCTGACTTTGCGTAGCTGTGACCGTCGCTGGTGTAGCCCTTCAGGCAGATAAAAGCAGTGCCGTCACTGACCTTGCGTGAATCGTAGATTATGTCCGTAATTTCGGGATTTGCGCTGTTCTGAGCAATGTATTCAATATTAACAAGTAAATCAGACAGTTTCATAATAACACTCCGTTTTCCGATATATAATGATTATCAATTTGTTTACTTTTAATTATACCAATTTTTCCCGATTAATACAACTTCATTATGAAAAAAATCAGGATTTTTAAAACAAAACTGCTAATTGGTAAAAATTCACTATAAAATTTAAAAAATTATGTTTTCCTACGTAAGTTTTGCAAAGTTCATAACATAAAAATGACGTTTGTATTAACTGAAACGAGATTTGATTGAGCATATTACACAATGTATTTATGAGCAAAATAAACAAAAAATCTAAGTTAATTTTAGAGGATAAGTAAAAACAACGTTTTAAACAAGTAATACTATACAAAAAATTAATTAAAATTTAACAATATAGATAAAAAGTACAAAGGTAGTTGAAATTTCGTTGCGTTTTTGATATTATTTATGTAGTGGAACAAATCTGCTTTTGTGCAATTTGCTCCATAAAAATAATTTTAAAAATTTTTTGAAAGAGGGATATTCCAATGAAAAAGATTCTTGCCATTCTTATGGCCGGTGTTCTTACTGCTACTGCATTCGCAGGCTGCGGCGGTGGCGGCGAGTCATCAAACACAAACTCAGGTTCATCCTCGAACTCCGGTTCAAACGCAACAGGTGTTAATGCTTCAACTGTTGACTACGCTTACTTCGGTGACGAGGACAACATCAAACTTAAGGTTTGGGCTCCTGACGCAGCTGTAAACCTTGTTAAGCAGCAGATTGAAGACTTCAAGAAGGCTTATTCTGAAAAGAAATTCGACATCACAGTTGTTGCTCAGGGCGAAAGCGACGCAGCTACTCAGATGCTCAACGACGCTTCTGCTGCTGCAGACGTATTCAGCTTCCCGAGCGACCAGCTCAACAAGCTCGTTGACGCAGGCGTTATCGCTCCCGTAGCTAAGGGCTTCACTGATTTTGTAACAACTTCAAATTCAGAAGACACTGTTAAGGCAGGCACAATTTCGGATACTCTTTATGCTTATCCCGAAACAAACGACAACGGTTACTATATGGTATATGACAACACAGTAGTAACAGAGGAAGACGCAAAGACTCTCGAGGGCACACTTGCTGCTTGTAAGAAAGCCGGCAAGAAGTTCATCTTCGACGCAGGCGACGGCTTCTATGCTTGTACTTTTGCTTTCACAGCAGGTGCAAAGATTGACGGTCTTGAAGAAGACGGCATCACACAGAAGTTTGTTGAATATGATGAGGATGCAGCTGTTAAGACATTACAGGCATTCGCTAAGCTCATCAAGGAATACAAGGGCACATTTACTTCACTTAACGTAAAGAACGTTGCTTCAGGCTTTAAGAACGGCACTTGCGGCGCAGGCGTTGACGGTTCTTGGGATACAAAGGTTAACCAGGATTCACTCGGCGAGAAGTTCGGCGCAGCTAAGCTTCCTACAATCAACGTTGACGGCGAGGACAAGCAGCTTGTTTCAATGTTCGGTTATAAGTACATAGGCGTTAACGGCTCTTCAAAGTTCCCCAACTCAGCTCAGATTCTTGCTCTCTATCTCTCAGGCGAAGAGTGCCAGAAGCAGAGAACAGAAGAACTCGGATGGGGTCCTTCAAACAAGAACGTTCAGCAGGATAAGCTCGTTACAGAAAGTGCTGTTCTCAACGCAATCAAGGATCAGTCACAGAACTCCTGCACACAGGTTAACATTGCATCCACATTCTGGACTCCTATGGGTAACCTCGGTAACAAGCTCGTTGCTGAAGAGTGGAATCCCGATGATGCTGATGCAACAAGAAAGCTTCTCCAGGATACAATTACAAACATTCGTGATGAAGGTTAATCGGTTTTAACCTGAAATTATAACGTATTGTTGTCGGGGCGCTTTGCAAAAGCAAGGTGCCCCGAATAAAAGTGATTACGCTTTTTCGTAACAACTGCGGAGAATTCCGTAAATATACACCAAACAAATAATGTTTTGTTATTATGAAAAGCGTAAGTAAAAGATATTATTCGTTTGGTGTATTGACATTAATCTCATCATTGCTTTTGAGGTTATTTTAAGAGAGATTTGCAGACTTTAATTAAGGAGAGCTCATATGACATATGTAGAATACAAACAGCTCAATCCGTTTCAGAGGTTTGCCCATAATTTTAAGAAATTTATTCTGAACATTCCGCATGCACTTGCTAAGTTTTTCAAGGCAATCGGTCATGCAATTGTCAGTTTTTTCAC
>CAMBNE010000185.1 GCA_945868935.1 uncultured Clostridia bacterium | reverse complement strand
CGATGAACTGCCCGAGGACTTCATCTGCCCGATTTGCAAGCACCCCGCATCGGACTTTGAAAAAGTTTGAATTTTAATTTAAACAAAAAAGGAGAAAATACTATGCAGTTAAAAGGTTCAAAAACCGAGAAAAATCTTGAAGCCGCTTTTGCAGGCGAATCAATGGCAAGAAACAAGTACACATACTATGCTTCAAAGGCAAAGAAGGACGGCTATGTTCAGATTGCTAACCTGTTTGAAGAAACAGCCGCTAACGAAAAAGAACACGCTAAAATCTGGTTCAAGCTCCTTCACGACGGTATTCAGGGAACAGAAGTAAACCTTGAGGACGCTGCCGCAGGCGAGAACTACGAGTGGACAGATATGTATCCCACCTTTGCCAAGGAAGCAAGAGAAGAAGGCTTTGATTACATTGCCGACCTCTTTGACAGAGTTGCCGAGGTTGAAAAGCACCACGAGGAACGCTACAAGAAGCTCCTTGAGAATGTTAAGGGCGACATCGTTTTCTCAAAGGACGAGGACGTTATCTGGCAGTGCATCAACTGCGGTCACATCTGCATCGGCAAAAAAGCTCCCGAGGTTTGCCCCGTTTGCGCACATCCCCAGAGCTATTTCCAGGTTAAGCCGGAAAACTATTGATTTTGTAAATTCAAGTCGGAGCATCGTTAAAAAACGGTGCTCCGTTTTTTTATTTAGTGTGGAGTTTGGAGTGTGAAGTGTGGAGTTGTGGTCGAGTGGATGAGTTGCGATAAATCAAAGGTTTGTTTCCCGAATTTATTTATATGCGGCGTTGCCGCAGAGATAATATTTTTATTGTAGCGGCGAACTGTGTTCGCCACAATGCATAAATTGTTAAACAATTTATGCATGGGGACGTGTAGTAACCCGTCCCCTAAGGAGATACAGGAAATGTTTGTTTTACATTCGTAGGGACACGGCGTGCCGTGTCCGCAGTGGTTATCCGACTTTTCCGATTAAATCGTATTTATAGAGGAAAACAAACCTTTCCGTAGGGGACGGCTTCCCAGACGTCCCGTTCACAAAAATTGCTATGCAATTTTTGTGTGGACACGGCGCGCCGTGTCCCTACGTCGGTGTTCATCTGTTTTTTACATTATTGCTAATTAAAAACATTTCTTCTTAATCTAAATCTTTTTGCTATAAATGAAATAAAACGCTCTCTTTACGTGTTATTATATAGAGGAATATAAAATACGGGAGGCAGATAAATTATGTCAGACGTAATAAGATTATTTGTTGAGAAAAAAGACGGTTTTAACGTCCTTGCAAAGCAGACCTTGTGTGACATCCGCCACAATCTGGGTATGAGGTCCGTCACCGATTTGCGCTACATCGTGCGCTACGATATTGAGGGACTTACAAAGGACGAATACGACAAGGCAAAGGGCATTGTGCTTTCCGAGCCGAACGCAGACGTTATCTACGAGGAAACCCTGCCTGTTGAAAGCGGCTGGAAGGTTTTTGCTATGGAGTATCTCCCCGGTCAGTACGACCAGCGCGGCGACTCTGCCGAGCAGTGCGTTCAGCTTCTTACTCAGGGCGACAGATGCAAGGTGCTGACTGCAAGAGTAATCGCTCTTAAAGGCGACATAACAGACAACGAGCTTACAAAGGTTGAGGAATACCTTATCAACCCCGTTGAAAGCCGTCTTGCCTCTCTTGAAAAGCCCGAAACGCTTGATATGGAAATTCCTGTTCCCGAGGACGTTAAGCGTGTTGAAGGCTTTATAAAATGGAATGACGAGGAAATGGCTGACTACTACGGCTCAATGGGCTTTGCAATGACTCTTGCAGATTTAAAATTCTGCCGTGACTATTTCCGTGATACAGAAAAGCGTGACCCCAGCGTTACCGAGCTGAGAGTTATCGACACCTACTGGTCGGACCACTGCCGTCACACTACCTTCCTCACACGCTTAAGCGAGGTTGAGGTTGAAAAGAGCGCACTCGGCAAGGTTATCGAGGACGCTTTGCAGGAGTACTACGACACACGTGATGAGGTTTACGGCAAGGACACAACGAGAATCGTGTCGCTTATGGATATGGCTTTAATCGGTATGAAGTCGCTTAAGAAAAAGGGACTTATCCCCGACCTCGACGAAAGCGACGAAATCAACGCCTGCTCAATTGAAGTGCCCGTTACTATTGACGGCAAAACAGAAAAGTGGCTCGTTCAGTTCAAGAACGAAACCCACAACCACCCCACAGAAATCGAGCCGTTCGGCGGTGCGGCTACGTGTCTCGGCGGTGCAATCCGTGACCCGCTTTCGGGACGTTCATATGTTTATCAGGCTATGCGTGTAACAGGCTCGGGCGACCCGACAATTCCGTTCAAGGACACAATGCACGGCAAGCTCCCGTCAAGAAAGATTACAACAGGTGCGGCTCAGGGCTACAGCTCCTACGGCAACCAGATTGGTCTTGCAACAGGACAGGTTGTTGAGCTTTACGACAAGGGCTACGTTGCAAAAAGAATGGAAATCGGTGCAGTTATCGGCGCATCACCAAAAGAAAACGTAATCCGTGAAGTTCCTGCTCCCGACGACGTAATCGTACTTCTCGGCGGCAGAACAGGACGTGACGGCTGCGGCGGTGCAACAGGCTCGTCAAAGGCACACACCGAAAGCTCAATCGAAACCTGCGGTGCAGAGGTTCAGAAGGGTAATCCGCCCACAGAGCGTAAAATTCAGCGACTGTTCAGAAATCCCGACGTTGCAAAGCTGATTAAGAGGTGTAACGACTTCGGTGCAGGCGGCGTCTGCGTTGCAATCGGCGAGCTTGCAGACGGCTTGACGGTTGACCTCGACAAGGTAACGAAGAAATACGACGGTCTTGACGGTACGGAGCTTGCAATCTCCGAAAGTCAGGAGAGAATGGCTGTCGTTTTAGATAAAAACGATGTTGAAAAATTCATCAGCGAGGCTGAAAAGGAAAACCTTGAGGCTACCGCTGTTGCGGTTGTAACCGAGAATCCCAGACTTACAATGAACTGGAGAGGCGACAAAATCGTTGACCTCAGCAGAGAATTTTTAAATACAAACGGCGTTACTCAGGTTGCAAAGGCTTATATCACTGCTCCCAAGGCAGAAGACTGCTACAGAGAGCAGTGCCCCGAAGTTCTCAGGGATATGCCGTTTGAAAAGGCAGTTTGTGAGAATATGGGCAGACTCGAGGTTTGCTCGCAAATCGGTCTTGCCGAGCGTTTTGACGCATCAATCGGAGCGGCTACTGTAATTATGCCGTTCGGCGGCAAAACTCAGCTCACTCCGCAGGAAGCTATGGCGGCTAAAATTCCGCTTGAAAAGGGCGAAACCGACGATGCAACGGCAATGAGCTTTGGCTTTATCCCGGGCATTTCACGCTGGAGTCCGTTTCACGGCTCGGCTTACGCAGTTGTTGAGTCGCTCTCAAAGCTCCTTGCAATCGGCGCAAACCCGATGACAGCAAGACTTACATTCCAGGAATACTTTGAAAGATTAAAGGACGTTCCCTCACGTTGGGGCAAGCCTGCCGCCGCACTGCTCGGTGCAATGGAGGCACAGCTCAAGCTCGGACTTCCGTCAATCGGCGGCAAGGACAGTATGTCGGGTACGTTTGAGGATATAGACGTTCCGCCCACACTCGTAAGCTTTGCCGTTGCAATGACAAAGGCGTCAAAGACAATCTCCACCGAGTTCAAGAATGCAGGCTCAAAGGTAATCTACGTTCCTGTTCCCGAAAACAAGGAAACCCTTATGCCCGACTGGGACAAGCTCATT
>CAMBNE010000184.1 GCA_945868935.1 uncultured Clostridia bacterium | reverse complement strand
AGAAGATGTTGAAGGCGAGGCACTTACAACCTTAGTTCTCAACAAGTTAAGAGGTACCTTTACCTGCGTTGCAGTTAAGGCTCCGGGCTTCGGCGACAGAAGAAAAGAGATGCTTCAGGATATTGCTACTCTTACAGGCGGTACTGTAATTACTTCAGACCTTGGTCTTGAACTCAAAGATACAACTATTGATCAGCTCGGTACTGCTCGTCAGGTAAAGGTTGAAAAGGAAAACACAATCATCGTTGACGGTTCAGGCGACAAGGACGCAATCAAGGGCAGAGTTGCTCAGATCAGACAGCAGATTGATAATACAACATCAGACTTTGACCGTGAAAAGCTTCAGGAGCGTCTTGCAAAGCTCGCAGGCGGCGTAGCAGTAATCAAGGTTGGCGCAGCTACAGAAGTTG
This sequence comes from uncultured Clostridia bacterium, assembly GCA_945868935.1. Lineage (GTDB taxonomy): Bacteria > Bacillota > Clostridia > Oscillospirales > Acutalibacteraceae > Ruminococcoides. The sequence goes on along the minus strand of CAMBNE010000184.1, from coordinate 3,413 downwards.
AAATGAAGGAGAAGAAGCTCCGCATTGAGGACGCACTCGCAGCTACAAAGGCAGCAGTTGAAGAAGGTATCGTTGCAGGCGGCGGTATCGCTTGTATGAACGCTATTCCTGCTGTAGCAGCTTATGTTGATACACTTGAGGGTGACGCTAAGACAGGTGCAAAGATTGTTCTTAAAGCACTTGAAGAGCCTCTCCGTCAGATTGCCGCAAACGCAGGTCTTGAGGGCAGCGTAATTGCAGAAAACGTAAAGAAGGCTAACAAGGTTGGCTACGGCTTTAACGCTCTTACAGAGGAATACACAGATATGGTAGCAGCAGGTATCGTTGACCCGACAAAGGTAACTCGTTCAGCTCTCCAGAACGCTTCTTCTGTTGCAGCAATGGTACTCACAACAGAGTCACTCGTTGCCGACATCAAGGAGCCTGCCGCTCCCGCTGCTCCCGCAGCACCCGATATGGGCGGAATGTATTAATTAATATTTATAAGTTTTATACAACAGACTGTCAATTCCGGCAGTCTGTTGTTTTTATTTGTTATAAAACATAATTAATAAAAATACACTGATTACTTGACAATATGTAGTAATATCGCTATAATTAAATTAAAGAAATATATATTTATGGTATATATTATTTATTTATTTTTAAGGAGGAATTTTTATGAAAAGATTGTTTTTAAGACGTGCAGTTTCAGTTGTAGTTTCTTTCGTTTTGCTTTTCAGCGCAATGAGTTTTTCTGCTTTTGCTGCCGGAATTGACGAATACGACTATTTTACAAAATATACCACCGGTGACGGTACTGTTGTATATCAGGACATAAATACTCAGTATAAGTACACTTATATAGGTACAGGCGAGAACAGTGACGGCACAAAGTTTGATGTATTATGTTGGTATGGTATTATTTGTGATATGGAATGCGTAAATGTATTTGGTGACTATATTTTATATAGTCCGGGAATTACAGGCGGCGACGAAGAAGGAATATACTTTATTGCGACTGAAAACGGAGTTTCCATCATTAATGATGCATATGCAAATAACGTAGTTGAAATAGATAAGTTTTATAAGGTAATGAAATCCAACGACAAGACATTTTCTCGTATTTCATTATTCGGTGATGCTGACAGTGACGGGAGAATTAGCGTAAAGGATGCAACTGAAATTCAGAAATATGTTGCCGGTATTGGAAGTCAGGAAAGATATATTTGCGAATATAAAACTGTAATTGATATTAACGGTGACGGTTTTGTAGATATAACTGATGCAACAGCTTTAAACAAAATGCTTGTTGAAGGATAATTTGTATTTAAAATAATCAAGGGTGTTGCAAAACTGCAATGCCCTTGCTTTTTTTATTGCTCTATATTATAATAGTTTTCATAGATTATTGAAGTTTAGCAGGTGATTTTATGAAAATAAAGGAAGATTTTATTTTGCGCAAGGTTGCTGATTCCTACGTTGTTGTACCCGTAAATAATATGTCGCTTGACTTTAACGGTATTATCAATCTTAACGAAACCGGTGCTTTCCTTTTCAGAATTATGCAGAACGGAGCAAGCAGGGAAGAGCTTTTAAGCAAATTGCTTGACGAATATGAGGTTACGCCTCAAAAAGCTGAAAAAGATATTGATTTGTTCATAGAAAAGGTAAAGGACGCTGATATCCTTGAGTAAAGAAGTCGCAATTGATGACGTTATTGATATAATGGTTGAAAAACTAAACAGCGGAGGCACAGTGACCTTTACCCCAAAAGGCAAAAGTATGCTCCCTATGCTGCGCGACGGTGAAGACGTTGTTGTACTCTCAAAGCCAAAAGGCAGGCTGCATCTTTTTGATATTCCGTTTTATAAAAGAAGCAACGGTACATATGTTCTTCACAGAATTATAAATTTTGACGCTGACGGAAGCTATGTGCTATGCGGCGATAATCAGTTTGATTCAGAGCACGGAATAAAAGACAGCGACATAATAGGCGTTGTAACTGCGTTTTACCGCAAAGGAAAGGCATACAGCGTAAACTCTTTCAGCTACAGGCTGTATGTTAATTTTTGGTTTTATACTCGATTTTTTAGACGTTCATACCGTTTTGGTGTAAATAAAGCTTCAAAATTATTCGGAAAAGGAAATAAAAATTCAGATGAAAAAACAGTTGAGTGATATCGAGAAAAAAGAATATTCCTATCTCATCAGCGTGTTATCCTCTGCTGTTAATGAAACTGCGGTTCCTGTTCCTTATGAGGGCATAAACTGGCTCAGACTTTTTAAAATTTCAAAGGTCTGCGGATTGAATTCAGCTTTTGCTAACACGGTTTTAACACTCCCTAAAGAATATTTGCCGAATGACGAAACAGTTAAAATTCTGAAAGAGAATATTAATGCTGAAATTTTAATTGACAGTAATCACGGTTATGAGATTGAAAAGGTGATTTCTGCCTTTGATAAATATAAAATTAAAAATGTTCCTCTAAAGGGATATTTTATAAAAAATGAATATCCTCGTTCCGATTTCCGCTCAATAAGTGATTATGACATTCTTTTTGACAGAAATCAGATTGATTTGGTAAAAAAAGCATTTTCAGAGCTTGGCTATGAATTTTTACATAACGATGATAATCAGTACCACCTTCAGAAAAAACCGTATATGTACATCGAAATGCATGCAACACTTGTTCACGAGTGGGAAAGCTATTATCCTTATCTTGTTGACATAATTGACAGTGCCGTAAAGCGTGACGGATATGAATATTCATATGAATTAAGCCTCGAAGACCACTATTTGTATATGCTTGTCCACAATTCAAATCATTTCAGAATGGGCGGTTTAAGTATCAGAATGTTGCTTGATACTTATGTATATTACCGCAATCATAAAGAAGATTTTGACTTTGATTATTTAAATGATAAGCTCAGACTTTTTAAACTTGATACTTTTGAAAAGCGTATAAGAGAAATTGCGTTCAACTGGTTTTCTCCCGACAGGCAAAGGATTACCTTCGATGATTTGGAAGTATTTATTCTTCTTAGTGCAAGGCTCGGCAGACTTGATGCAGGCGTTATGATAGGCTCGCACAAGATGATTAAATCAGCGAAAAAAGAGGGAAAGAGCAAGTCGAAGTTTTCTTATTTTTTAAGGAGCGTATTCCCGAATAAAAAATCTATGTCGGTCCATTATCCTTACGTAAGCAAATATCCGTTTTTAATTCCTGTTTCGTGGTTTCAGATGTGGTTCAGAAGATTTTTTATAGAAAAAAACGTTAGCGTAAAGAAAGGACTTAAAAACAGATTTTCTTACACTGACGATGATATTAAATATTATGAAGGCTTGCTTAAAGAAACAGGCTTTGATGATTTCGAATTTAAATAAATACAGGCTGTAATGTGTATCAGTAAAGAAACCTCACACATTACAG
>CAMBNE010000183.1 GCA_945868935.1 uncultured Clostridia bacterium | reverse complement strand
TATTTTGGAATTTTGTGCAGTATTTTGGGACTTTTCTTAAGTTGACGACATTGCCAGCAACAGGGATTGTATGACGACTTCACACTCAACCGATTTTTGTGGTATATGGCGGCTTTAAAAGGATTGAAGAAAAAAGAGGCAAAGGCAAAAATCACTTCACTTCTTGAAACGGTTAATCTTAAGGAGTCGGCACACAAAAAGCTCGGCTCGTTTTCGGGCGGTATGAAACAGAGAGCATTGATTGCACAGGCACTTTTAAACGACCCGAAAATTTTAATTCTTGACGAACCGACAGCAGGACTTGACCCGAAGGAGAGAATAAGAATCCGCAACTTCATAAGCGAAATTGCGGAGAATAAAATAGTATTGATTTCAACTCACGTTGTGTCGGACATTGAGTTTATCGCAAAGGAAATTGTACTTTTAAAAAGCGGTCAGCTCGTGTCGCACGACACCTGCAACAATCTTATCAAAGAGATTGAAAACAAGGTGTTTGAGATTGAAATCAATAAAGATGAATTGAAATGTTTTCAGGAAACTTATCGTGTTTCAAATCTCTTTCATGATGATGATAAAATCATTGTAAGAATAGTAACTGATATTCCGCCCGAGAATTATAAAGTGCAACCTGTTAAACCAACCCTTGAGGATTTGTATCTGTATGTATTTGAAACTGGAAAATAGTATAGGAGCTAAATTCTGATTTTGTTAGCGGTATAGTATAGAGAAAATAAAAGAAATTCAAGCAAGTTTGTTTTTATTATTATTTTTGAGAGGTGTTATTAATTTATGAATGCCAATGAAGTAAAAGAAATTCTAATTAATCATAAAAAGCTAAATACAATTTGAGTGTTTCCAGACAATAGTAGGTTTTTCTTTATTTAATTGCACATATCCAAAATCTGAGGCACAATAAACAAAGAAAAGAGATTTTTATTTATCCTCAATATACTCATGTGGTGTAAGTTGAAATCACGGGTATGATATTTTGAATTTTAAAAAAATAAGATTTTCTCTTTAAAAAATAGCTGTTGAGTTTCAAAAATATAAGTGATATAATAAAATAAACATAAAAAACAGAAATATGTATAATAAATGGTGAATACTTATAATCAAGCGATTGCAAAATCTCAATAAAAGATAAATGTTCTTATAAAGATATTGCACCATTCCCAATACTGCTCAGCAGTCCTTGTAATAAAGAAAAAGCGATCTGTTTTACTATACATTAAAAGCTGTAATATTTAGGAGATGATTAAGTGTCAAATATCACCAAGAGGGCGTTAGAAGCATCACTAAAAAATCTTTTGCTTCAAAAACCGCTGAATAAAATTACTGTGGGTGATATTGCCAATGACTGTGGTATTAACCGTATGACTTTTTACTACCACTTTAAGGATATTTACGATCTCATCGAATGGTCGTGTGTTGAAGATGCGACAAAAGCATTGGAGGGTAAAAAGACATATGATACCTGGCAAGAGGGATTTTTAAACATCTTTAATGCAGTGCTTGATAATAAACCCTTTATTATGAATGTATATCGATCTGTTAGTCGTGAACAGATAGAAATGTACTTGTATAAGCTTACATACAATCTTCTTATCGATGTTGTTAACGAAAAATCAGTCGGTATGGCTGTGAGTGACGAGGATAAGAAATTCATAGCCGACTTTTATAAATACGCATTTGTCGGCATTATGCTTAATTGGATTAGAAACGATATGAAGGAAGAACCAAAGCAGATTGTTGATCGTATCAGTGTTCTGATTCACGGAAATATTACCCGCACCTTGAATAATGTCCGAACAGACAAGCCTTTGTCAAATCAATATAAATGTTAAAAATTCTTACAATTTAGCCGCAGTGATAAAACTTTTATCACTGCGTTTTTTCTGTTTATTGTTAATTAAGCTAAATTTCCATAAAATAAAAGTACCAAATAAATCAAGGAGGTTTCTTTATGTATTATTCAAGCGGTAATTATGAATCATTTGCACATCCTTTAAAGCCTGAGGGCGTAGATCACAAGTCAGCTTATATCATCGGTACAGGTCTTGCTGCGTTGACAGCAGCCTGCTACCTTGTACGAGACGGACAGATGAAAGGTGAACACATCCATATATTTGAAAAAGAACCCATTCCGGGCGGTGCCTGCGATGGCTGGGAATATCCCGGTGTAGGATATGTCATGCGCGGTGGACGTGAAATGGATAACCATTTCGAGGTAATGTGGGATCTGTTCCGTTCTATTCCTTCAATTGAAACAGAAGGCGTGAGCGTTCTGGATGAGTATTACTGGCTCAACAAGAAGGATCCGAACTACTCGCTATGCCGTGCGACCGTCAATCGCGGTGAAGATGCCCATACCGACGGAAAATTCGGTCTCTCCGACAAAGGCGCAATGGAAATTATGAAGCTTTTCTTCACACCGGATGAACAGCTTTATGACAAGCGCATCACCGACTTTTTTGACGATGAGGTTTTAAACTCAAACTTTTGGCTCTATTGGCGCACGATGTTTGCTTTTGAAAACTGGCACAGTGCTCTGGAGATGAAGTTGTATATCAAGCGTTACATTCATCATGTGGGCGGTCTTCCTGATTTCAAAGCATTGCGCTTTACTAAGTACAATCAATATGAGTCGATAATTCTGCCAATGATAAAATATCTGGAGTCCTTCGGCGTACAGTTCCATTACAACACAAAGGTTGCCAATGTAGAATTCGACATTCTGCCTGATAAGAAACAGGCAAAGAGAATTGAGTTGCTTGTCAACGGTAAGACGGAGTATGTTGATCTGACCGAAAACGATCTTGTGTTCATCACAAACGGCGGATGTGTAGAGAATTCTACCATGGGTTCTCAAAATACACCTGCTTCCTTCAACACCGAAATTAAACCCGGCGGTGGCTGGGATATGTGGCGCAAAATTGCGGCGCAGGATCCCGCATTCGGACATCCTGACAAATTCTGTTACGACCCCGAACAGTCTAATTGGATGAGTGCTACCGTTACCACACTGGACCAGCGTATTATTCCCTATATCAAAAATATATGCAAACGTGATCCATTTTCCGGCGGTGTTGTCACAGGCGGTATAGTAACGGTAAAAGACTCTAACTGGTTGTTGAGCTGGACCATTAACCGTCAGCCGCAATTTCGTAATCAGCCAAAGGATCAGTGCCTTGTATGGGTTTATGCACTGTTTTCAGATAAACCAGGCGACTATGTAAAAAAACCTATGCGAGAGTGCACCGGCAAGGAAATTTGTATGGAATGGCTGTATCACATTGGCGTGCCGGAAAGCGAAATTGAAGATATGGCTGAGCACAGTGCCAACACAGTGCCGGTTATGATGCCTTATATCACCGCTTTCTTTATGCCTCGTGCGGCAGGCGACCGTCCGAATGTTGTGCCTGACGGAGCAGTGAACTTCGCATTTCTCGGTCAGTTTGCTGAAACTAAACGCGATACAATTTTTACCACCGAATACTCTATGCGTACAGGTATGGAAGCTGTTTACACTCTGCTTGATATTGACCGCGGAGTACCCGAGGTGTGGGGCAGCGTATATGATATACGTGATCTGCTCAATGCCACAGTGCAGCTGCGTGACGGTAAAAAGATTACTGATATGGAGCTTGGACTCAAGGAAAGGATTGCTCTAAAAGAGGTCCTCAAAAAAGTGCAGGGTACGGATATCGAAAAATTGCTGAAAGAGTACAATATAATCTGATGTAAACAATGCCTCTGCCTATACACAAGGCAGAGGTTATTCAATTAATAGTTTTACATAATTCATATTCATCAACCCTTATTATTGCTCTTA
>CAMBNE010000182.1 GCA_945868935.1 uncultured Clostridia bacterium | reverse complement strand
TTGCGTTGCAATTTTTGTGTGGACACGGCACGCCGTGTCCCTACGTCAACGTTGCGCTAATAGAATGTTTTTTTATATCATTAACTAAGCCTGAATTTGAAACTGAGTAAAAGGGATAAACAGAACTGTTAATTTTTAATTGATAATTGTTAATTAATATATTATACCATACAGAATTAAATTTTGCACTAATTTTTGTAAAAAAATCGAGTGTCTTGATACGCAGCCCGAGAATAAAAATCGGACTAAGGTGATAAAACGGTAGCCCGACCGTTTCGAAGCAGTTTATTTAAAGTTAAAAAAGGAGATTAACATTATGAAACAGTCACATTTTTACGCAATGCTGTCGAGAATGAAGTACATCAACCGCTGGGGACTGATGAATAACACGAAATATGAGAATTTATGCGAGCACAGCCTTATGGTTGCGATGATTGCCCACTGCCTTGTTCTGATAAGCAACAAGCGTTTCGGCAACAGCTACGATTCCGAAAGGGCGGCTTTGCTTGCAATTTTCCACGACTCAACCGAGATTATCACAGGCGATATGCCCACTCCCATAAAATATTTTAACCCCGAAATCAAGCAGGCGTACAAGGAGATTGAAAATAATGCGGCTGACAGACTTGTTTCAATGCTCCCCAATGATTTTAAAGAGGATTTTGAGGAAATAATCAAGCTAAGCGGCGAAAATGACAGCGAGCTTAAGCCGTTTGTCAAGGCGGCAGACAAGTTTTCTGCGCTGATAAAGTGCATTGACGAAATGCGAATGGGCAACGACGAATTCCGCAAGGCTAAGGAAGCAACCGAAAACGCAATCCACGCAATGAATATGCCCGAGTGTGACGTTTTTGAAAGGGAATTTCTGCCGTCGTTCTATCTTTCACTTGATGAACAGGACTAAATTTGTTTATAAATTGATAAAATTCTGCATAAAATTACGCTTTGCAACAAATTATATTTCGAAAAAAGAATTATTTATTCGAATTATAGTGGTATAATACTATAGATATTATTGTTTATTTACGTAAATCAACCTTTGGCGTAATCATAGACGGTGTGCCGTTTTGTGACGACGCCGCCTTAACGGAGGAACAGTATGGCAAATAACGATACAAAAAATAATCTTGTTGACATAAGTTCTAACACGCAAATCAGGAAGGTTTATAATAAAAAAGGCAGAGTAAAGCGCATTTTGTGCATAGTTTTTTCGATTATTTTCCTTATCGGCGGAAGCGGTATGATTTATGTTTACAGCCTGCTCAATTCGCTTAATTACAAGGAAATCAAGGACGACCCTGCGTCAACCACTCCGACTTCCTCTGATGTTTCGGGCGATGTTTCGGGATTTACCGTTGAGGACGGCGAGCTTTTGCAGGACTCAAAGGTGCTTAACGTAATGCTTTTCGGTGAGGACAATCACGACGCTGACGAAAAAGGCAGAAGCGACACAATGATTATGCTTTCGATTGACAACCGTCACAAAAAGCTCAAGCTTACTTCGTTCCAGCGTGATACTTATGTTTACATTCCCGGTCACGATTACGACAAAATCAATGCGTCCTACACGCTCGGCGGAGCAAAGCTTTCAATTCAGACGATTGAGGCTAACTTCGGAATAAAGGTTGACCGATATGCGGTTGTTGACTTTGACAGCTTCAAGAAAATTATTGAAACCCTCGGCGGTGTTGACATAGAGCTTTCGCAGGACGAAATCGACTATATCAACTACCAGATGTACAAAAACGGTCAGGTTGATTCTCCTAAAACAATCACCGACGCTCCGGGCGTTGTTCACCTTAACGGGCAGGAGGCGTTGTGGTATGCCCGCAACAGAGGACTTTCAAAGGGCGAGGACGGCAATGAAATCGGAATTGACGGCGACGACTGGGACAGAACCTCAAGACAGAGAAAACTGCTTGAAACGATTTTCGACAGTATGAGAAACGCTGACCTCGGTCAGATTATTTCAATCGTAAGCTCAATCGGTCCGCTTGTAACGACAAACCTCAAAAAGGACGAGATTACTGCACTTGTTACACGTGCGCTGACTTACTTGCAGTATGACGTTGAGCAGTACTACATTCCCGAGGAGGGACTCTGGTATTACGACGACGATACGCCGTCAGGCTCGGTAATCAGAATTTCCGATATGGAAGCTCAGCGTAAGAAGTTTGCCGAGTTTGTTTACGAGGAGCTTTTCACAAATGCAGTGAACGCACAGAGCGCAACAGCGGCAGAATGATTTATAAAATAATAAGGTCGGGCAACCGTTTCAGGTTAAGCCCGACCTTTTTAATTCGGAATTCGGAATGCGTAATGCGGAATTGCGGGTCGCTTCGCTCCAAATTTATAGTAGTGCGTGTTGTGCGGAAACGTTTCGTAGGGACACGGCGTGCCGTGTCCGCAGTCCGTAATATCACATTAAACATTCCCGTAATAGCTTTTCACTGTTTTCATACGAGTGCTCTACCTCTTTTGAGTACAGGCAGAACAGCTTTTCGGTTTCGTACTCTCCTGTCATAAGCGCACAGCCGATTACAACGTATGCGCAGAATATCCGATTTACGGTGCACATAACGTCCATACTGTCAACTGCCGTGAGGAAATACCTGTAAATGTAGTAGAGCGACATACGCTCAAACAAATCGTCATATTTTTCGGGGACTTGTTCGTCAGCGTGTTCCGATGCCTTGCACAAAATCTCCCGCCACTCATCGGTCATAATATCAAATTCCTTGTGCATTTCAAATATATATGATAACGGCTTTTTGTGTATAATATCCTCTTTGCAGTCTTTATGGGCGGAAATGTCGGCACTGTAATCAAACTCGTCAATTGCACTCTGCACATTTTCGCAAAACTGCACAGCAACATTCAGCCTGCCCGAAAACGGCAGGCTTTTGTCTGTAAAAATATCCTTTAATTTCTCTCTTGCGCCGAGCAGAAAGCGCATAAGCTCTGCGCTGTAGTCGCACTCTGAAAAATCCAGATTGTAATTTGTGAAATCGTCATATGCGTTGTCGGTGCCGAGCATCAGCCGAGCCGCCTCGGGACAGGCAAATGACAGAAGGTGCTCCGTAAAAACAGTGTAGTCCTGCTTAAGCCTCGGAAATCCCCTGCACGTTTTGCAGAGGTGCTTTTCACCGAGGTTTATGTAAATATCGCAAAGCTCGCCGCTGTTCCAGAACGGACACCTTCCGTTCTGCGAAACAAAAATTCTGTCACCGTCGCTGTCAATTTCGGTCAGGCTTTTCAGTTTTTCGCCGAATTCACCGCCGACGGTTTTGTAATATTCGTTCGTTTCATCGTCCACAACAACGTCCCAGCCCTTACAGCAGCTGTCGGGGCATTTGTCGGCAATACACCTGAACTTTTCAAAATATGACGGGTAAATATTCTTCATAAAATCACGTCCATTCAAGCGTCAGGAAAAACTGCTCGTATGCGTCGTCCCAGCCGTCAATTCCGTTTACACCGCCGCCGTTTACACTGCGAAGCTTTGCGTCGTTTGAGTCCTGACCGGTTGCTAAAAGCTCTCCGATTGTAATGTTGTAGCCTTTGCTTTGGCAGAATTTGCAGAAGTCCTCAACGGGATTTTCACTGCTTTTTGTTTTAATAAGCTCTGACTTTAAATTTTTATCGTTTTTTGCGTCCTTTAATAGACGTTCAAGTTCAAATTCAACCATAATTCCACTCTCCAAACCAAAAAAGTCGGGCAACCGACTTTGCGGTTACACCCGACCTTTATTCCCGATTTGCGAGCCGAGGCACTCGGCTTATTCGATTGAGCTGTCGAGGTACTCCATAAGATCCTCGTCGTCCTTTTTCTGCTTAT
>CAMBNE010000181.1 GCA_945868935.1 uncultured Clostridia bacterium | reverse complement strand
GCCGTGTATTCAATACATAGTATTGGAGGATGTTAAGATGAGTATTGAAAAAATCAATCAGGCAAAGGCTGAAATTGCTTCAACTTCCGCTTACAAGACAATTACGGAGTTCTTTGACGCTGAAAGCTTTTGTGAAATTGATGCGTTTGCAAAATCAGGAGAAGGCTTTGCCGAGGTTGTTGCAGGCTTCGGAACGGTTGAGGGTATGCCCGTTTACGCATTTGCACAGAACAGCGACATCTGCGGAGGTGCAATGAGCAAGGCGCAGGCTGCAAAGCTTAAAAAGCTTTATGACCTCGCACTTAAAACAGGCGCTCCCGTTGTCGGCTTTTACGACAGCATCGGCGGCAGACTTTCACAGGGCACAGAGCTTCTTGCAGGCTGCGGTGAGGTTCTCAACAGTGCGGCTAAGCTTTCCGGCGTAGTTCCCCAGATTTCTGTAGTTTTAGGTACCTGCCTCGGAACATCTGCACTCAACGCAGTAAGCGCAGATGTTGTAATTATGAGCAAAGAGGCACAGCTTTCGCTCTCCGTAACAGGCGAAAACTCAAGTGCAGAATACAACGCCGAAAACGGTATTGCCGCTATGATTGCAAAGGATACTCAGGAAGCAATTGAAATGGCTAAAGAACTTATGCTCTATCTTCCTTCCAATAACCTCAATATGGCTCCTCAGTCATTTGAAGAAGCTCCTGCTGATGACGGCTGCGGTTGTATCGTAAGCAGAACAATCGACGGCAACAGCAAGGTTAAGCTTTTCAATAATTACGGTAAAAACGCAAACGTTCGTCTTGCACGTCTTGGCGGACAGGTTGTAGGTATTGTTGCAACAAAGGGCGGTATGCTCGACTGCAAATCAACTACAAAGGTTGCAAAGTTTGTTCGTTTTTGCGACGCTTTCTCACTTCCCGTAATTTCATTTGTTAACTGCTCCGGCTTTGAGTCAATCAAGTGTGCAGCAAAGGCTGCATCAGCTTATGCAGAGGCTACAACAGTAAAGATTTCAGTAGTAACAGGCAAGGCTATCGGCTCTGCATATATCGCACTCGCAGGCACAGGCGCTAACGCAGACGTTGTTTACGCACTTCCCGAGGCAGTAATTTCACCTGTAAATGTTGAGGCAGCAGCATTTATTATGGCTCCCGAAACAATGAAGATTCCCGTTGAACAGCAGAGTGCTGCTGCGGAGAAGTTTGCAGAAGAAAATCTCTCAGCCTTTAACGCCGCTCAGAACGGTTACGTTGACGGAATCGTTGAAGAAGGACAGCTCCGCCAGACTCTCATTTCTGCACTCGATATGCTCTCAGGCAAGCGAGTTCCCACTCTCTCAAAGAAACATTCTACTATATAATAATATTTATTTGTAGGGAACGACCCCTGTGTCGTTCCTGAAATAATCAGCAATTAAATTTTACTGAAGCGTTAATTATTAAACAACAAACTTGTTAAAATAAAGGGGAAATAAAAATGAAGAATTTAAGAATCACAGTAAACGGCACAGCTTATGACGTTCAGGTTGAAGAGCTCGGCTCAACTTCCGCTCCTGCATCAGCACCAGCAGCTGCTCCCGCTGCAGCACCTGCTCCCGCAGCAAAGCCCGCAGCTCCCGCAGGCGCAGCAGGCTCAGTTGTTGTTAAAGCTCCTATGCCCGGTACTGTTGTAAACGTAGTAGTTTCCGCCGGTCAGGCTGTCAAGGCAGGCGACGACCTCGTATTTATCGAAGCTATGAAGATGGAAACTCCCGTAAAGGCTCCTCAGGACGGCACTGTTGCTACAGTTGAAGTTGCAAAGGGCGAGTCTGTTGACTCAGGTAAGGTTTTAGTAACTCTTAACTAATTAATAACTGACGAAAGGGATGTCCAAAATGGCAAAGAAAATCAGAATCACCGAAACTGCCCTGCGTGACGCTCATCAGTCACTTATAGCTACAAGAATGACAACAGAGGAAATGCTCCCCATTCTTGATAAGCTTGACAAAATCGGTTATTATTCACTCGAATGTTGGGGCGGAGCAACATATGACGCTTGCCTTCGTTTCCTGAATGAAGACCCTTGGGAAAGACTCCGTACAATCAAGGACCATTGTCCCAACACAAAGCTCCAGATGCTTTTCAGAGGTCAGAATATGCTCGGCTACCGTCACTATGCTGACGACTGCGTTGAATACCTTGTTCAGCGTTCAATTGCTAACGGTATCGACATTATCCGTATTTTTGACGCTCTCAACGATATCAAGAATTTACAGACAGCTATCAAGGCTGCCAAAAAAGAGGGCGGTCACGCTCAGGTTGCAATCAGCTACACAACAGGTCCTGTTTTCACAGACGAGTACTATGTTGAGTATGCTAAGAGAATTGCAGACGCCGGCGCTGACTCAATCTGCATCAAGGATATGGCGGCTCTGCTTACACCTTCAAAGACAGAAAGCCTTGTAAAGGCTATCAAGGCTGCACTTCCCGAAATGCCCTTACAACTCCACACTCACTATACATCAGGTCTTGCGTCAATGTGCCTTTTAAAGGGCGTTGAAGCTGGCGCAGACGGTATCGACACCGCAATCAGCCCGCTCGCACTCGGCACATCACACGCTCCTACAGAGTCAATGGTTGCCGCATTACAGGGTACTGAATATGATACAGGTCTTGACATTAAAGCACTTGCAGAAATCCGTGCTTACTTTATGACTCTTCGTGAGAAATACATTGAGTCGGGACTTCTCGACCCCAAGATGCTTGCAACAGATGCAAAGGCACTTATCTATCAGGTTCCCGGCGGTATGCTTTCAAACCTTCTTTCACAGCTCAAACAGGCCGGCAGAGAGGACGACCTCGATAAGGTGCTGGAGGAAGTACCGAGAGTAAGAGAGGATTCGGGTTATCCGCCTCTTGTAACTCCTACATCACAGATTGTCGGCACACAGGCTGTATTCAACGTAATCACAGGCGAACGCTACAAGATGTGCACAAACGAGTTCAAAGGACTTGTTGCAGGCGAATACGGCACAACACCAATGCCTATCGACCCCGAATTCCAGAAGAAGATTATCGGCGACAAAAAGGTTATCAACTGCCGTCCTGCCGATTTACTTGAGCCCGAGCTTGATAAGCTCAGAGGCGAAATCTCCGAGTGGATGGAACAGCCCGAGGACGTTCTTTCATATGCACAGTTCCCGAAGGTTGCTCTTGACTTCTTTGAAAAGAGAAGAAATGCCAAGGCAGGCATCAACGGCGATAAGCTCGACAAAGAAAATATGGTTCACCCCGTTTAATATTTTAACAAATAAGCTCCTCCGATTTTCGGGGGAGCATTTTGAGTATAAAAAATTTTTATCTGCATATACTTGAAATAGCCAAGAGCATATGATATAATATGCTTAGGCAAAATGAAACGAACAGTCCAAAGGACAGCCAAGCGAAAAACCCGACGTGTGCCAACGTCGGGTTTTTCTATTCCTTTTTTGCAAGGTGGCTTAAACCTTAGGTTGGTTGCCATTTACTTCTTTCCATCCAGCCATTTGCATACATAATAGGCAATTATGCTTGCCATAACGGAAAGGAAAAATGAAACGAATATATTGTCCAAAGAAGAACCCTCCCTCCTTTGCCGGTGTAGGGAGTGGCAACGATATTATTTTATCATAAATAATGATTTAATCAAGAGCAGAGATAAAAGCATTTCATTTTTTTAAAACATTTAATAAATATAATTTCGGGTATTGATACATCAAAAATTTTATGGTAATATTATATTGTATAAATTTGTTTATTGAAAGGCTTTAATATGAAATATTGTAAAAAATGCAAACATCTGCACAATGACAATGAGGAATTATGCACTGCCT
>CAMBNE010000180.1 GCA_945868935.1 uncultured Clostridia bacterium | reverse complement strand
CCACTCGCTCCCGAAAACTGTGACTTAAACAATTTTGTATGGGTATTTTTACTCATATTATCGGGAGTGTTCAGATTATCCGTAAAATATGGACTGTCAAGATTTTTGTTGTCATCGTGTTGTCACGCCAACAACGATATTATACACGCTAATTGTCGTTTTTTCAATAGATTTTGTAAAAGAAATAACCTCCGCATTATAAAATAATGTCTTTAAACTCCGATTTCAAAATATCCTTAATAACATCTCTACCTATAACAAATTCGGGAGTTCCCATTGAGCCGGGACCAACCTCATATTTATCAAAGATAATTACTAAATCACCGTTTTCATTCCAATAGAAATTGTGGTCTGCACTGACAGTTGCAAATTCTTCGCCTATTCCACTATTATTTATCCAATATGAGATATTTTCATCGTTTGCCATTTGCTCTTGCATTTGCTTTTTGATTTCTGCCACAAGAATATCGGAAAATTTATCGGTATTGAACAAGTCACCAAGCTCGACTATCTTTCCTTGCTTTTTATCAATGTGATAAAATTCAAAATAAGTATTACTGCTTGCCGCCGTTTCACTTACAGATAATTTGAGCGTAAACCAACGATCTGTATTCGTTGTCGCTTCATAATCAACGTGGATAGAGCCATAGCCATTATTTCCGGTAATTTCAAGGTCTTTATAAAACTGATTTACAAGAGCAGTTGTAAGCTCGCTGACATCTTTGTTTATATAATCAACAGCTTCGCTATCCTCACCATCTATTTGCGGTACATCAATATTCATTTCGTGTTTATCGTCAGCATAGAAATAATTACGGATAGTTACCACCCTAACAATATCACCGATTACGGGAATTTGCTCCAGAGCCTGTGCGTATGCTACGCTTACATTAGGCAATACGAAAAGTGTTATAAAAACAAAGCAAGCTGCAGCCGCTGCAATACGGGGTAATATACGAATTTGTTTTATAACGGGTTTCTTTTCGGGTAAATCGGCAAGTGTTTGTTCTATATGGTTTTTCACAGAATCAGGAATGTCTGTCTGTTCTTCCGCCGCTTTGCTTTTTATATATTTATCAAAATAATTCATCCGTTAAAATCCTCCTTCAAAATTTCTCGCAGCATCTTTCGGGCACGGGAAAGTTGTTTTTTAACAGCTACCATATTTGTGCTTGTAATTTGTGCGATTTTTGATACCGAAAGATTTTCATAATAAAACAGTACAACAACAGTACGGTAGGGTTGTTTAAGGCTATTCACAGCTTCACGAATTGAAAGCCTTATAGTTATGTCGTTTTCAGGACTGTCATCGGGAATGTCCGGTGTTTCCTCCATAGGTATAATTTTTGAATTTTTGCGGATCATTTCAACCGCTGTATTGTGAACAATACGCAATATCCACGGCTTAAAAGAATTTTCGTTTTTTAGTGTGTCTAAATTTTTATAGGCTCGATATATGGATTCGCTGATGATTTCGCCTGCATCTGAATCGTTTCTGACAATAGAAAAAGCCAAAGAATACATTGCTTTTTCACAAAGCCGTATATGTTCGCAAAATGCGTCTTTGTCGGTCAAAATCATCCCTCCCCGATTAGTGAAGCTGTCTGCTTTATAATCCATTCGCCCCACTCTTTATAATATTTAGCATAAAGATGCGTACTGTCCTCCGATTTGTCAGAAGATAGTGCGCCTGTTTTATCATCGAACAGAATATTGGCATCAAGATAAAATTTGCTTTTTCCGTCAGCGAGTTTTGCTAATTCTGCATTTAACCCGTTGATAGCAGTATTGTTTACCACCTTATCACTATCCGAACGACTTTTTGAAACGTGCAGATTTGCCTGAATAAAAATAACAGCATTAGGTTGTTTGTCTTTTATGAATTCAATCAATTCACTGTATTTTTCGACGGTACTGCTGAATTTGTATCCCACTTCATTGATGCCGAGCATTGTATATATTTTACCATACTTTTTGCTATTCAGCAACTCCGTCAAAGTCACCTTACCGACATTGGGAACAGAAACAGGCTTTTTATGAATATTGTAAACGCTCATTCCCACCGTACAAAAATAGTCTGCGCCGTCAATACCTGCATACTCCATAAGCCCTACTGTTCTTGAATCACCGATGAACAAAGCATCATCCATAGAAATATCACCTTTTGGCTGCGTTGTTATATCTTCTGTCGTTGACATTTCTATCGTAGATGTACTTGCTTCGAAACTACTATCTGTTTCTGTGCCGGAACTTGCAGACGGAGTTTTCCAAAGGAACATAAACAGTATAACAGCAACAATTATAAAGCATAAGGACAAAAGCGTAACTAAATTTGACTTTTTCATTTTTCTTTACCTCTCAAAATCTAAAATATAAAAACGGATCATCAAAGCCACGGTACATACAATAGACGCTTGCACCGAATATTACTGCAAGAAGCAAGCCTATAATGACACGGCTTTTGATTCGTTTCAAAATACTAAACGGTAATCTCGTTGAGAACAATATGCCTGCAATAAAAAACGGATAATATAAACTTAAATATTTTATGTAGTCATACCGAAATATCGACCATACACCTTGACCGAAAAACGGAAACAACCGAGTAAAAAACACCCCAAGCTGCCCTATATCATCAATAGCGAATATTGCCCAAGTAATCGGAATCAATATGATCATATAAAGGTGTGCAATGACAGGCATTTTATTAAGATGTTTTCCTATAAAAAATTTCTCAAGCATTATGATAAGGAATAAAAACGTACCCCATAAAACAAAATTATATCCTGCTCCGTGCCATAATCCGGTAAACAACCATACGATAAGCAAATTTCTAACAGTGGCAATTTTGCCGTTGCGATTTCCACCAAGAGGGATATATACATACTCTCTAAACCAAGCCCCAAGTGTCATATGCCACCGCCGCCAAAATTCTGTCATTGTAAGGCTGGTGTATGGATGTTCAAAGTTTTTCGGCAACTTAAATCCGAGCATTTTTCCAAGTCCGATTGCCATTAAAGAATAACCGAAAAAATCAAAATATATTTGAAAAGAAAATGCTATTATCGCCATCCACGCAAGCGGTGTAGATATACTTTCAAACCCGATTGCACAAGTCTGCGACCACAGTTTTCCGATAGGATTAGCAAGCAATACTTTTAATCCTAAGCCGAAAATAAACACTCCCATACCTTTCAGCACAGATGATACTTTGATTTTCCGTTTATACAGTTCTTTTTCTACTTGACCGTAAGTAACAATCGGACCGGCGATAAGTTGCTCAAACATTGAAATATATACAGCGTATCTAAGCAAACTTCTTTCTGCTTTTACATTTCCTCTGTAAACATCAACGATGTATGAAATTCCTTGAAAGGTGTAAAAAGAAATGCCGATAGGCAATACAACATCTGCCGTAAAATTAAAGCTC
The DNA here is from genome assembly GCA_945868935.1 of uncultured Clostridia bacterium. Lineage (GTDB taxonomy): Bacteria > Bacillota > Clostridia > Oscillospirales > Acutalibacteraceae > Ruminococcoides. The sequence goes on along the minus strand of CAMBNE010000180.1, from coordinate 434 downwards.
GGATTTAATCTGCCCATTTCATTTATTACAAAACCGGAATACTTAAATACGGCAAAATTGATTAAATGAAAAATTATGCCTGTGGCTAATAACACCTTCTTGCGTGCAGGAAATTTTTCAATCCATATACCAACCGCAAAATCCGCAACAATGCTGAGTATAAACAATATAAAATGTTCGGGGTTATGAATCGTGCCCACAAAGTAAAAACATAAACTTCCGATAAACAATATAAAATTCTTTATTTTGTCAGGCACAATATAGTAGCACCCGAAGAATATCGGCATAAATATGAAGATAAATTGTAAGCTGCTGAATACCATAACCACACCACCGTTTCGCTGTTCTGATATATAGATGCACGGGCAATATAAAAGGTGACACACAAATTTATTTTTTTCAAAAAATAGCGGCAAGGATTTCTCCCTGCCGCC
>CAMBNE010000179.1 GCA_945868935.1 uncultured Clostridia bacterium | reverse complement strand
TATAATTGTAGCGGCGAACTGTGTTCGCCATATTTCATAAATTGCGTTGCAATTTATGAAACGGGACGTCAGGGATGCCGTCCCCTACGGCAATATAGGAAACGTTTATTTTATTACTGTAGCGAGCGACGCCCTCGTCGCTCACAAAAACGTTACCGATATATCAATTAATAATTCGGGCAACCGTTTTATCCAAACAATCCGATTTTTTCACTCGATTTGCCTGCGGCGGCTTCGCCGCTATATTACTAACAAAAACTAAAATACCGAACAGGAGATAACAATATGGAAAACAATAATAACTTCGAAAACGGTTTTTACGGCTCCGCTCCGCAAAAGCCCTTTACAGATAAAAGCAGTGACGCTCCTGCAAATCCGCAGACTTTTTCTGCAAGTGAGGGAGAGAGCGTTAATCCGTCCGAACCGACTGTGGCTGAAATGCTGAAGGAACAGCCTGTGCAGAATACAAATCCTGTGCCCGAACAGGCTCAGAATATGAATTACGGTGCAGAGTCTTTTGTTGCGGAAAATCAGACTGCACCTGTGCAGAATAATCCCGAGGTACACACCGCACCGCAGGGAACATATCAGCAAAATCCCGACTTTGCACCGCAAAGACCTGATTACGCCTATGCTCAGCACAACGATTATTCACACCCGCAGTATTCGGGCAGAGTGAATTACCCTCAGAACGGAATGCCTGTTCAGAATAATTACGGTGCTCAGGGTGCAAATTACGGCGGATACAATCCTCAGGCTCAGTATAACCCGAATCCGCAAAATCAGTACAACCCGAATTTTCAGAATAATCCGAATGTGCCGCCGCAGTACAACACTTATGCACCTTATCCGCCTATGCCGCCGAAACCTCCGAAAAAGAAGGCAAATACGGGACTTATTGTGATTATTGTTGTGCTTTGTGTTCTGCTTTTCGGAAGCCTTGCAGGACTTTTCGTTTATATGTCGTCAAATAACAACAATAAGAACAGCAATAACAATAACAATTTTTACAGCTTTGACTCTACAACGCCGAATTACGGCTACAATATTCCGAGCACTCAGCCGACAACTGCTCCTGCTTCCGAGCACAAGGAGTCGGACTACAGCGACAAGGTTGACGAGAATTTCAAGGGACTTGCGCTTGAAAGCAAGCCAAAGGACGCAGACACAAACAAAAGCTATACGGCTGAATCTGCCTATAACAAGGTTGTTGATTCCGTTGTCGGAATTGTCGGCTACACAGATAAAATCACAACTGTTGAAAATTCTGCAACGCAGGGAAGCGGAATTATCCTTACCTCCGACGGATATGTTGTAACGAACGCCCACGTTATCGGCAACAGCAAGACAACATATCTTTTGCAGGTTGTTACATCCGACGGCAAGACCTACAATGCAGGCGTTGTAGGCTACGACTCGAGAACTGATATTGCAGTGCTCAAAATGGACGACGCTAAAGACCTTAAAGCCGCAACCTTCGGCGACTCCGAGAAGATTGAGCTTGGCGAGGATATTATTGCCGTAGGCAATCCCGGCGGACTTGATTATCAGAACTCGATTACAAAGGGCATTGTTTCGGCTGTTGACAGAAAAATGTCGTCAACAAGCCTTGTAAAATACATACAGACCGACGCCGCAATCAATCCCGGAAACTCGGGCGGTCCGATTGTGAACCTCTACGGTCAGGTTGTCGGCATTGCAACTGCTAAAATCGTTTCCGAGAAGTACGAGGGAATGGGATTTGCAATTCCGTCTGCTACTGCAAAGGATATTGTCGACACGCTTATGAAAAAGGGTTATGTCGAGGGCAGAGTGAAGATAGGAATTACAGGCAGTAATGTTTCTTCAACTGCCGCTTCGGCTTACGGTATTCCTATGGGAATACTCGTTGACGAGATTTCAAAGGACGGTCCGTGCGACGGTACAGAGCTTAAAACCGACGATATTATCACGGGCATTGACGATGACACGATTGAATCGTTCAGCGATATCTATGAGATACTTGAAACTCACAAGCCGGGTGATAAAATTGTAATTAAATATTACAGAATGTCTGACGGCTCGACAGGCGAAGTTGAGGTTACGCTCGCAGAGGATAAGTGATTTTTAATTCGGAATTCGGAATGCGTAATTCGGAATTAGTTAAGCGGAAAAGATTGCTTGCCGAATTTAATTTGATATATAGGCAACGTTCGGGCGACCACATAGGGTCGCCCCTACAGTAAAAATGCAGAGATTGGTATTACACTGTAGGGGCAGACCTGTGTGGCTGCCCGTTGAGCAATTCCGTGTCCGCAGTAATTAGCAAAAACTCCGTGATACCGAGCTATAATTAATCACCGACTTATATAGCGGACTAAAAAGAGGTACAATTATGAAAAAACTGCTTGCGATTCTGCTTTCTGCGATTTTAGCCGGCTCGGTCGTTCTCGGCGGCTGTTCTGCACAACCGCAGTCCTCCGTTTCTGAAACTGTCGCTCAGACAACGCAGGAACCCTCTGTGCCCGTCAGCGAAAATTCAAAATACGCCGACAAGGAAAACTGGGCGTACTTTGAAAACGAAGAAATCGACAAAAAAGCCGACGTGTTCTTCATCTGTCCCACAGTTTACGGCGGCTCACAGAGCGAGTACAATATGTCGCTCGACGATGATAAGACAAAAGAAAATTTCCTCGGCGCAACAAATATGGAGAAGGGAATTTATGACGACGAGTGCAGATTCTTTGCTCCGTATTACCGCCAGATAGGGCTTGCGGTTTATGCTATGAGCGAGGAAGTCAGAACCGAGTGCCTTGAAACAGCGTTTGAGGAAGTCAGGGAGTCGTTTGAATACTATATGCAGAACTGCAACGACGGCAGACCGATAATTATTGCAGGCTTTTCGCAGGGTGCCGATATGAGCATAAGGCTTATAAAGGAGTGCTTTGCCGACGAACAACGACAGAAACAGCTTGTAGCCTGTTACGCAATCGGCTGGAGATTCACCGAGGAAGAGGTCAGCGAATATCCGCAGTTAAAGGCGGCTCAGGGTGAGAACGACACGGGAGTTGTCATTTCCTTTAACAGCGAGTCTGAGAGCGTCAGCTCCTCACTTATGGTGCCGCAGGGCATTAAAACGCTTTCAATCAATCCGCTAAACTGGAAAACCGACTCAACGAAAGCCGACAAGAGCGAAAACCTCGGAGCCTGCTTCACAGACTACAGCGGCAATATCACAAATGAGATTGCAAACCTCACGGGCGCATATATCGACAGCGAGCGTGGAACGCTCAAGGTGACGGACATTTCGCCAAAGGATTATCCCTCAGCACTCGACATAATGGGCGAGGGCGTTTACCACATTTACGACTATCAGTTTTTCTACAGAAATCTTGAAAAAAACGTTCAGACACGCCTGAACGCATATCTGAACGCTGAATAATTACTATAAACTAAGGCAAGCTCTGCAATTGAGCTTGCCTTTATTTGTGAAAAAATTGCAGATTAAGCAACTTTTGTTGCGTAGTCAATTACGGTAACGGTTATTTCACTTGAAATATATTGAATTGTGTTTAGAATATTCTCGATTACCTTAACAACATCGCCGGTAAAATAAACCTCGCCGCATTGGGTGCATTTTTCGCAAGGTACATTCTTTATCACGACAATATAATTTCCCTGTTTTTCAACATACTCGGTTTTATCAGGCTCAATATTTCCGCCGCAAAATGCACACATCATTATGACTGCTCCTTTCGTGTTTTATAATCATTTTCCCATTCGTACAAATCGGGTATATACGCTGTTATAATGTAAATAAATTTGCCGTCACTGCTAACGACAGTGTGTAAATGTTTTGATTTTATGACGCCGTGTATAAGACAGCTGTGCAACGGT
>CAMBNE010000178.1 GCA_945868935.1 uncultured Clostridia bacterium | reverse complement strand
ATCAATCTATAAATTCGGGCAACCGTTTTATCAATACAATCCGACTTTTCCACTCAATTTGCGTGTCGAAGTACTCGACAAATTTAGGTCTATATCGCTGAGAGGATTCACATCAAAAAATTTTTAAAAAATTTAAAATTCATTTGTTTTTTGTCCGTATCTTGTCATAGTGGCTCTGTTATACTGTAGTCACAAGATAAGAAATAAATAAAAACCTTATCAATAAATATAAAATTCCGAAAGGCGGTACTAATTATGAAAAAAACAAATGGATTTATTAAGAGAAGACTTATTGCAATTGCATTATCGGTAATCACATTGACGTCATTTGCAACAATGTCATTCACAACAGCGTCAGCCGCAAAAACAACTACAACAATCAGCGCAACCCTTAATAAAAACAGAACACACAACCTTCTTAATTCTTCAAAGAAGGAAGAAAAGAGGGCTATCAGAAATATTAAGGAAATTAAACAGGCTATTGATGATTACAAAGCAAAAAGCGCACAGGAAGCAAAGGAAGCAAAAGCAGAAAAGCGCAAAGAGAAAATGCAGAAATATGCAAGCAAAAATCTCAGCGCTCTCACAAACGTAGTCAAGGGCGAATATGTAAGTGCAGTAAAAGACATTGTCGGTTTGTTCCCATACGGTGACGTGATTTCAGGCGTGATTGACCTTGTATCGGCAGTTTTTGACAAGACAAAGGAAAGCGAAGTTATTGTTCCGTCGGTTACTCTTGAGGATATTAAGGAACAGCTTGGATATATTGAAAATTCAATCAATGACCTTAAAGAGGCTGTAAAGAAAAATGAAAACAGCGAATTCTACAAGAATATGAATGAGATTGTTCTCGTATACAAATCCGCAGGCGCTGTAATCAAAACCTATATTGACAACGAAGCAGAGCTTACACAAGCCAATACAGAGCTTGAAAAAGCAACAAAGTCCGGTGATGCAGAAAAAATTGAAGAAGCTACAAAAAAGGTTAATACAGCAAATCAAAATCTTGAATCGTCCAAGAAACAAATCAAAAATTTCTTCGGAGATGATTTTACCAACTATTTCTATAAGCTTCACGAAAGTCTTACTAAATGCACACAATTTATGAACGGCTTAAATTTAAGCCTTACAGACAGCAAGGAAAACAGCAACCCGTTCTTCATTAACTTCAAGGCAAAAATTGATGGAGCACAAACCGGTGCGTCCCTTGACTCAATCATTGAGGAAACAATGAAAGAGAATGAAAAAATCTGGAAATACTACGAGCTTGGCTTAACAATGTATTCGGTTATCGGTTCGGCTTATGTTTCATATCTTAATGAAAAGGGTGAAACCGACAAGGCTGAATCAAACGCACAGAGCTTTTCAAGCTTTATGACAGGAATTTATCCTGGCACAGGAACAAAAGTAGTATATAACGAAATCAACGCAATTGACGTTCACGATTTCTATATGAGCACAATTATTCCGAAAATACTTGAATACTCCGGAAAGTATAAGTTCAAGGACGGAAGCATCAGTGAAAAGGTTGCAGAGGTTACCTGTAACGGCACAACTGAATATTTTAATAGCTTTGACGAAGCGTGGAATTATGCGACACAATATACAAACACAAAAGTAACTGTTTTTAAAGATTTAAAGCTGAATCGTTGCTATTCAACAAATAATCAGATAACAAATAATATAGAGATTGACCTTCAGGGACATATAATTTCAAGTTACTCGTATTTTGTTATTGCAACATCATCAGACTCAAAAGGCAAATTAACAGTTACAAACGGTATTTTTGAGGGAGACAGTTCTATTCACAATTATGGTGGAAGTACCAAAGTCGAAAATTGTTTATTCAGAAAGAATATAAATGGAGCAATTATTTCAGAAAGCAGCTTAGAAGTGAAAAACTGCACATTTGAAAATAATCAAAATCCAACAGAAGGAATAATCTACATTAAAGACGGCGAATCAAATATTGATAATTGCAAGTTCATCAATAATATTGCGAAAGGATACGGTGCAAAGGGCGGTGTAATAACCTATAAAAATGGTCTGCCGACACAGAAAATAAATAATTGTGAATTTACAGGTAACTATTCAGGCGGTGACGGCGGCGCAATCTATGTTTCGGAACACACAGATATCGAGATTTCCAACTCAAAATTTACATCAAATGAATGTCGTAATAACGGCGGTGCAATCTATCTCGGTCAGCTCAGAAGTACAAATCATTACTTTAGAAATGTCACCATTGAATACAATAAATGCGGAAAAGAAGGCGGCGGTGTATATGCAAACGCCTGCGGCTGCAACACAGCAGACATCAAGCTTTTTGGTTGGAACAAAATCAGATACAATACAAATACATACGGCTCTGCATCAAATGCAAAAATGATAAAAGCAACCTGCAGAACAGTATTCAAGATTATGGACGATTTTGACCCGTATAATTCCGACATCAGAGGAACAACAAATTCCGACGGAAGCTGTATGGTATTCCTTAACACATCATCAAAGTATACATATTGCTGCAACTATACTACACAGGCAAGAGCATTCAGAGCCGATTACGGCAATCTCAAGCAGAGCGGAAGCAACATTAACTGGTCAAAGTGATAATCTGACATAATTTAAACTGAATAATCAATAACAAAGCTCCCCATAATCTATCGGGAGCTTTGTTTGTGTTTATCAAATGTTTCACGTGAAACATTTTATTTCAAAATAAACCGGCAACGTTTCACGTGAAACATTTTACCTGTTAAACAATTAAAAAATCTCAATATTTTTCAAAATACGCTTTAAAACACATTATAAATATGCTATAATTTAAAAGTATTATCGATAAACCATTAATTATTATTTAAGGTGATTTTATTGGCAAAAATTATAGCAATATCAAATCAAAAGGGCGGTGTCGGCAAAACCACAACCGCCGTTAATCTTGCGGCTTGTCTGGGTGCACAGGGCAAAAAAACTCTGCTTGTAGACGCTGACCCTCAGGGAAATGCAACAAGCGGTGTTGCAATTGACAAAAGCAAGGTAAAATATTCAACATACGACATTTTAGTTGAGGGAGCTAAGGCTGAACAGTGCGTGCTCACAACGCCTTACGAAAATCTTCACATTCTCCCGTCAAGCCTTGATTTAGCGGCGGCTGAGCTTGAAATTGCAGAGAAAAGCCACCGAGAGGCACTGCTCAAAAACGCACTTCTGCCGATTAAGCAGTATTACGATTACATAATCATCGACTGTCCTCCGTCACTCGGACTCATTACCGCAAATGCACTTACAGTTGCAGACACGTTTTTAGTTCCGATTCAGTGCGAATATTATGCACTTGAAGGTCTGTCACAGCTTATGAATACGGTAAGGCGAATCAAACGCCAGTACAACTATTCAATTGAGCTTGAGGGCGTTCTGCTGACAATGTATGACGGCAGACTCAATCTTACTCAGCAGGTAGTAAACGAAGTCAAAAAGTTCTTTCCGGGCAAGGTTTTCAAAACCGTCATTTCGAGGGGAGTAAGACTTTCCGAGGCACCGAGCTTTGGTATGCCCGTAATCTACTACGACAAATCCTGCAAGGGCAGTCAGTCATATATGGAAATGTCAAAGGAAATTATAGCAAAGGAGCGACACAATGGCTAAAAAATTAGGCGGACTCGGCAAAGGACTGAACGCCATTTTTATAGAAAACGACAGCGAGGACAACAACGGAAGCGTAACGCTGAAAATTTCCGAAATTGAGCCGAACCGTTCTCAGCCGAGAAAAGAGTTTGACGAGAAAGCACTCAGCGAGCTTGCGGAAAGCATCTCAAAGCACGGACTTTTACAGCCGTTGCTTGTACGTCCGTTACCGCTCGGCGGTTATCAGATTGTTGCAGGAGAACG
>CAMBNE010000177.1 GCA_945868935.1 uncultured Clostridia bacterium | reverse complement strand
CCACAAAATCACAGCAATATCAACACGATTTTCAACATATCGCAACAACCGACAAATTTCGCCGACACTATTTGACAAAGCCCATAATTATAATTAAAATATAATAAAATATGGTATTATTATATTAAAATTATTTTATAAAATCTGCCTTCAAACAGAGTGACGCAAATGAAAAAAGCACTGAAAATTATTGTTTTATCTATACTTGCCGTTGCTGTTACAGCGGTAATATACGGTCTGTACTGTTCAAATACCCTTGAAGTAAATAATTATTCAATAAGCACCGACAAGCTGAATTCGCAAGTCAGATTTGTCTTCATTTCTGATTTACACTGCAGGGAATACGGTGAAAAAAACTGCGACCTTGTTACAAAAATCAAGGAACAAAATCCCGACTTCATCGCTGTAGGCGGCGATATGGTCAACAAACACTCCGCCGACGATCACGTTATGCGTGAGCTTTTGCCTCAGCTTGCCGAAATCGCACCGACCTACTGCATACTGGGCAATCACGAATTGTATATCAAAGACGAAATCGACTTTGATAAAGACATTAACACAACCGGAGCAAAACTTCTTGACAACAACACGGTAACGCTTGAAATACACGGCGAAAAAATTCTGCTCGGAGGAATGTCCGATTTTCCTTATTACGAATACAACGCACCGTATTATAACACTCCCGAAAGGTACTTCTGGGAAAATTTCAAGGAAGCCTCAAAAGACTGCTATTCAATTCTGCTTCATCATCAGCCTGAATACCTTGAAAGTATTATGCAGGACAGCAATGTTGATTTGGTAATGTGCGGCCACACCCACGGAGGAGCAATTCAGATTCCCTTTGTAGGCGGAGTATTCGCTCCAAATCAGGGATTTTTCCCGAAATACGACAAGGGCGAGTTTGATTTGTATGATACAAAAATGATAGTATCCGCAGGTCTGGGCGACGCCTATCCGATTCTGAGGATGAACAACTGCCCGGAAATAAGCGTAGTTGAAATCAATTAATTTCTTTTTAACCCTATCTTTTGAAAGGCAAAATCAAAGCACTTTCCTATAAAGCCCTTTGGCTTTTTTCTTGCCCTTTTTACAAAATCCAAGTATTCCTCCGGTGAAGCGTTCACAAGGAAAATAAGCTCGTCAAAAAGCTCTTCTTCGGGTCTTGACCTGAAATAATCCTTTGCTATCTTTACACATTCATAATTTTCTGCCTCATTTAGATAGTCTATAATTTTCTCATCTGATTTTTTTTTAACATAAAATAAGTCAGTTACAATATTCAATAAAAAATATATAGACTCAAGATTGCAATAGTTTTTAGCTTTTTCTTCAAGATGCCACTTACAGCACAATTCATTCTGATATTTTTTACAAACAGAATAATCTTGAAGTGTATCTTCTTTCCATGTTGAAGAAAATCCGATTCCAACGCTGTAATCGTACATTACATCGTTGATAATATAAATATTCTTAAACAATGGATTATCAAACACGGCTAAATTAAGATATAAATCCTCACCTATATGCGATTTGAATTCTAGTTTCTCAATAGAATCCTTTAACAATTCAGCCTCAAAAATTTTGTCCCATAAATCAACCGAAACAGCGTTGGTTTGTGCGGCTCCTAAAAAATCTTCGTAATAAACATTTTTCAAATCTTTCTCTGTTATCTTGCCTTCATTTCTAAAACTGATTGTTTTTTTGAGAGGCCCTCTGATATTATTGTGTGCAAATTGAATAATCTGAATGTCGTTATTATCATTAAAAATCTGTATAAGTTTTTTGCATGAATTTTTATCCGGCAAGCTGTCATCATTATCCGAAAACATAATATAGTCGCCGGTAGCTTTTAAAACTCCGTTTTTCCTTGCATAAAAAATACCTTGGTTTTCCTGATCCAAAATAACTATTCTGGAATCCTGCTCCTGCATTTTTCGTAACACATTCAAAGAATTATCCTTGGAACCGTCATTTATACAAACAACTTCCAAATTTTTATACGTTTGGCTTAAAATTGACTGTAAACATTTTTTAACTTTTTTCTCTGCATTATATACAGGAACAATAAAAGAAATTTTCGGATTATTCATTTTCTCTCACCCCAACACTTTTTTCGCCGTATCGACGCTTTCCTTTGCGTCCTTGCAATAGTAATCGGCACCGATTTTCATAGCGTAATCTTCTGTAAGAACTGCACCGCCTACGAACACAACGCATTTGCTTGTGCCGTCGGGGTTTTGCAGTTCTTTTGTTTCTCTTATGAGCTTTATCGTGTCCTCCATACTCTTGAGCGTAGTCGTCATAAGAGCGGAGAGTCCAATCATCTTGATATTCTGCTCGACAGCCGTATCGACAACGAGCTGAGGGTCAACGTCCCTGCCGAGGTCAACAACGGTATAGCCGTAGTTATCAAGCAGAACCTTAACAATATTTTTGCCTATATCGTGAATGTCGCCCTTGACCGTTGCAAGGATAATCTTGCCCTTGCTGACGGGCGAGCCGCTTGTCTTTGAAATGTGATTTTTAATAACCTCAAAGCATTCCTGAGCCGTATTCGCACTCTGAATAAGCTGAGGCAGGAAAATTTTATTCTTCTCAAAATCATCGCCGACTCTGTCGAGCGCAGGAATGAGCATTTCGTTTACAATCTGCATTGCATCGGTGGTTTCTAAAAGTCTTTTCGTAACAGCCGCACCCTCGGATTTCAGACCGTTATATACGGCGGTGAAAATATCAACCTCGGTATTTTTCGGCGCAGCAGTCACCGCAGGAGTGGCGTCATTGTATGCGTTAATAAACTCAACCGAGTTTTTGTCAATGCCCGAAAGCACTCTGTAGGCACGAACTGCACCTGTCATAGACTCAACGTTCGGGTTGATAATCGGCAGGTCGAGCCCCTCCTCGAGAGCCATTGTCAGGAAAGTCCTGTTGACAAGCTCACGGTTCGGCAGACCGAACGAGATATTCGAAACACCGAGGCAGGTTTTACAGCCAAGCTCGGTTTTCACCCTGTGGAGTGCCTTAAGCGTTTCACGGCAGGCGTCCTGCTCGGCTGAAACTGTGAGCGTAAGGCAGTCAATGTAAACGTCACGCCTGTCGATTCCGATTGCTTCTGCACGGCTGACAATGCGCTTTGCAATCTCAAATCTGCCCTCGGCAGTCTTTGGGATTCCGTTTTCATCAAGCGTAAGTCCGACAACCGAAGCGCCGTATTTTTTAACGAGAGGAAGCACCGTTGAAAGGCTCTTTTCCTCGCCGTTTACGGAGTTTACAATCGGCTTGCCGTTGTAGTAGCGCAAGCCTGAATCAAGCACGTCGGGTTTTGTAGAGTCAATCTGCAACGGTGCGTCGCACACGCTCTGAATTGCCTTAAGCACACGCACCATCATTTTCTTCTCGTCAATTTCGGGGTGTCCTACATTTACGTCGAGGATTTCCGCACCGCCGTTCACCTGACTTAACGCCTGAGTGAGAATGTAGTCAATGTTATTGTCAACAAGAGCCTGCTTGAACAGCTTTTTGCCTGTCGGGTTGATTCTTTCGCCGATAATTCTCGGGCCGTTGATTTCAACAACCGTGCTTGCACTGCAAACGGTGGTATCAACGCTCTTTTTCTGCGGCTGATAGCTTTTATCAGCAAGCATTTTCTTAATTTCTGATATATATTCGGGGGTTGTTCCGCAGCAGCCGCCGATAAGCTTTACGCCGTACTTCAGCAAATCCGCAACGCAGTCTGCAAATTTGTCGGGCATAATATCGTACTCGTTGCTGTTGGGGTCGGGCAAGCCTGCGTTCGCCTTGATAACGAGCGGTAAATCGGTATATTTTGAAATTTCGCTTACCACGCCTTCAAGCTCGTCGGGACCTAAAGAGCAGTTTACGCCGAGTGCGTCAAC
>CAMBNE010000176.1 GCA_945868935.1 uncultured Clostridia bacterium | reverse complement strand
CCCGACGAGCTACCGAGCTGCTCTATCCCGCGATATTTATTTGCGCTGTTTTATACAGCTTTATTATTCTATCACCATATGCGCCTTTTGTCAAGCATTATTTTCATTTTATCTTCATTTATTAAAATTATATGCTTTCGCACCCGATTTATGCGCATTTCACCGTCCGATTTGCTCCTCTTGCCTTAAAAATGCTGACAAAATCCTCAGCAGATAGTATAATCGCATTGTACCCGAAAGGAGGGGGCAAATTGAAGGTAGAACTCAAAATCTCAAAGGAAGTAAAACATCCCTACGCAATCATCTATTCCGACTCGCTCACCGACGAAATCGCCTCGGCAGTTATGTATCTTGAAAACACAGGCAAAATCATCACTGGCGAGGACAACGGCAGAATCGCAATTCTTCAGCCGTCGGAAATCTATATGGTCAGGGTCGAAAACGAACGCACCATAATCTACGGCAAGGACAAAAAATTCCTGTCACCGAAACGCCTTTATCAGCTTGAAGAACAGCTCGGCAACGGCTTTATGAAGATTTCAAAGTCAACCGTCATAAACTTAAGCCACATAAAATGCGTTGAGCCGTCGTTCAAGGGTATGATGAGCCTTGTTATGAAAAACGGCGTGACAGACTGGATTTCACGCAAGTATCTGCCCGACTTCAAAAAATATCTGGGCATTTAAGGAGGACTTTATTATGAAAAATGTTATCAAATCAATCGCACTCGGCATAGGCTGGGGATTTACGGTTTTAGTTGCTTATCTCACAATCGGCGTACTAATCAGCAGTGATTTTCTTGCAGGTATTGCACAGAGCGATTTTATTAAATACGTAATCTGCTCCGCCGTAATCGGTCTCGGATTTTCCGTTCCGTCGCTGATTTACTACAACGAGCGCATTTCAAGAGGCTTGCAGGTGATTATCCACCTCGGCACAGGCTTTGCAATCTACGTTCCCGTTGCATTTTTTGCAGGCTGGATGCCCACAGGCTACGGTGCAGTTGCCGTTGCTCTTTCTCTGCTCTGCGCAGTTGTGTTTGCTCTTTTAGTATGGCTCTGCTTTGCTCTATACTACAGAAAGCAGGCTCAGGAAATCAACAGGAAAATACTTGAAAAGCAGAACAGCAGGTAAACAAATAAGCAACCGTAATTGTCATATTCACTTAATTTAATTGTCGTTTTTTGTCTACTATATATATTGGAACTCCTGTAAAATAATGTTATCATAGAGATACTAATTTTTAGGAGTGAAATTAATATGAAAAAACAAAAACAAAGCACATTCCTTGCCTGCCTGCTTGTTGCGGCAATGCTTATGACAATGCTCTGCATTGCTCCGTACACCGCAAGTGCGGCTGACGAGGAAACACCCGTATTTACCTCAGGTGACTATCAGTATTCTCTGCTTGACGACGGCTCTGCAGAAATCGTCAAGTACACGGGCACGACGTCTGACCTGAAAATTCCCGCTGAGCTTGACGGTAAAAAAGTGACAAGCATTGGTGCAAGAGCATTTCAGAAGTCTGAAACACTTACCGCCGTTACTATCCCGAGCGAAATTACTACTCTGGGAGAAAATGCATTTAACCACTGTGAAAAACTGACTAAGCTTACCTTATCAGAGGGATTAACAGAAATCGGTCACGGCAGTTTTTCTTATTGTACTGCACTTGAAGAAGCATCAATTCCCGACAGCGTTACAACAATTAAAAACTTTGCTTTTCAAAATTGTGAGAAAATGACAAGCTTAAAGCTTCCAAACAATATTTCAGATATTTCCGATTTTTCATTCAGCGGCTGTAAAAGCTTACCGCCGGTTACTCTTCCTGCAAGTGTAAGAAGAATAGGACAGAACGCTTTTGCTCATTGCAACGGTTTTACAAATGTAGTGATTCCGTCAGGCGTTACTTTGATTGACGGAAGCGCATTCAGCTACTGCAGTAATCTTGTAAGTATTTCATTGCCCGATACGCTTGAAATAATCAACGGTTTTGCATTTTGTGACTGTATAAATCTTAAAGAAATCACTATTCCCGATTCAGTTACAACGGTTGAGCATATGGCTCTTGGCTATTGGTGGGACAGTGTAACTTGGAATTATTTCAAGGTTGACGGCTTTGTTGTCAAAGGCTACACAGGCTCTGCGGCAAATCGCTACGCACAGGAATACGGCGTTAATTTTGAAAGCATCGGTATTTCACAACAGCCTCAGCCGACAACAATTGCACCCACCACAGGCGAGCCGACATCAGCTCCCGACCCGACAGAGCCGGGCGCATCAACAACAGTTTACTTCAAGAACAATGCAGGTCACACTGATGTTTACGCCTACTACTGGCCCAAGGGCGGTAACGGTCCTATAGGCTGGCCAGGCGTTGCAATGACAAAGGTCAAGGACGACATATACGTTATTGAAGTGCCCGCAGGCAACAATATGATTATTTTCAGCAATAACGGAAGCAACAAGACAGGCGACCTTGATATTCCCGGCAACAATTACATTTACGACGGCTCAGGCTGGAGCGTTTACGCAGACGCACCTACAGAGCCTGTAACAACCGAGCCTACAGAGCCTGCTACAACCGAACCTGCTACTACTGTTCCCGTTACAACAGCACCCATAACAGTGCCCACAACCGAGCCTACTACAGCCGTAGTCACAACACAGCCCGAGCCTGAGTACACTCTCGGCGACGTTAACAACGACGGCGAAATCACAATTGCTGACGCTACATTTGTACTGAGAGCAAATGCAGATTTTGTTACTCTGACGACAACTCAGTTAAAATCAGCCAACGTTAACTTTGACGGTTATGTAAATGTCAAGGACGCAACGCTGATTCAGAAATACATTGCAGAATTAATCAAACAATTCTGATAAAACGACATATCGGATTCATTGAAAACACCTTACGGCACAGCCAACTTAGAAAAAGGCTGTGCCGTTTTTATTTTTACAAAAAAGTTTTATGTGTATATGTTTCAAAAATTCATTGACACGTTAATTAATACTATATATAATATAATAAAAATGAGGTGTTAATATGAAAAAAACATTAAAAAAAGTTTTTTCAATCTTTCTGACAATTAATATAGCATTTATTTCTTTCTTTAGTATAATGCCACATGCAGATGCAAGTACATCAATTACAGTATTTTTTAAGAGTCCCGGCAACTGGTCTTCTGCATATGTTTCTCTTGAATATTGCGGGAGCAACGTAAATAAAATGACATATGTCGGAAACAATGTTTTTTCTTTTACAACAAACAAATCTTTTTCATGGATTTATTTTAACAGCACAAATTCAGACTGGCTTCATACTGAAAGACTGAACTATGCAGGTCCAAATATGATGTATGATTACAATGAATCATATTGGAAACCATATTATGGAAGCTACGGCGGTACAAAAACTGTATATGTTTATAGTGACAGTGGTAATGCTATGTACGCTTATTGCTGGAACGGCAGAAAATCTGAATACAGCTGGCCCGGAAATCAGATGAAATACATTGGCAATGGATATTATTCATATACTGTTCCTGAATTATATACTAACATAATTTTCACAGATTATTATAGCCAAACAAATGATTTATTAATTTACGGTAATAATGGTAAATGTTTTAATTATCAGAATGGTCATGGGTACTGGGCAACCGTAAATGAAAATAAAATTAATAACTCCCAGTCAGCAAGCGCATCGGATATTTTGGATAAGCTGAATTTTGACCCAAAAAGCGCTATAAAGGACATTAATCTTGGTTCACAAAATATCTCTGCTTTGCCGGTTAGTGTTTTTGGAAATGAATACAATTTGTTGAATTTTAAAACTTCAACTTCAATTCCAATCGGCAGTCTGGATACAACTACAATTGTGGACCCAAATAATAAATCCATAA
>CAMBNE010000175.1 GCA_945868935.1 uncultured Clostridia bacterium | reverse complement strand
GTTAAGGAAAATCCCGACGAGAGCGAAACAGGAAAGCTTGAAATGCTGTGCGCTGTGTATGCGCTTAAGCTCTACAGCCTGTGCAATGATGAAAACATAACCTCGTTTACTGCGGGCGACGTGCAAATCACGTCGCCCAAAAGCGGAGAAAGCAAGGGCGAAAGGCTGTGGAAGGAATACTCGGAAAAATACAGCGAGCTTATTGATACAAAAGACTTTTTGTTCGGCAGGGTGGTCTGATGAGTATAATTACAGCTGTCGGAGAAACAATAAAGAGATACGGCTGCAGCGTTACGCTTGCAACAGGTGAAAAGAAAGTAAAGACAAAGGCGTTTGTCGAGCCTCTGCGCTACAAAAACAAGGTGTATGTAGGCGGTCAGTATCATTATCTGGGATTTAAGAGAAGTGAAAAATACCTTTACATCGGCTCACCCGAACACGAGCTTTCGGAAAATACAACCGTAATAGAAATGCACTACCGGAAATATATTGTTAATAGATGCGAAACATATTATATAGATGACCGCCCTGTTTATGTGTGGGCAATTTTACTGCCTTACGGCACAGCACTGGAGGATGATTATGAATCAGATTGAGAAACAGGTTGACAGAATTATAGCCGCATTAAAGCTCAACGAGGAGCTGAAATCGGTGAGATTTGTCAGAGAGTACGGCTCGCACAATGTTGAAAATCCCGTAAGCGGTCTGCTTGCCGTTGTGTCGGTTACGGACACCTCGCTTTCAAAAAGCTATATCGGCGGCTATCTTTCATCAACAATCAAGGGCGACAGCTATGCGGCTAAGGTTGAAATCAGGGTGTACGCTCCTGCAACGGAGAACGGCAGCGGCTTGTCGGAAATTGTAAGCGAACTGCTTACAGGTCTTAAAAAGGCTGACAGTCAGAAGATTATTGTTGAGTCGGACGCTTCTCCCATTGCCTTTGACGCAGATATGAACGCAATTTATCGCACCGTGCATTTTGAAATTGAATTCTGCCTTTGTGAGGAGGGATAGCGTGGCTGATTTTGCATTTGAAAAGGGTGACGATATTACAATCAGGCTCAACGGCAAAATTGTCGGCGGAGTTAAAAAGACAGTGTGCAGTATTGAAAACACCTTTTACGATATTTCGCAGTTTCTTACCGACGTACCCGTTGAGAGAATCAAGGGTAAGAAGTACAGCATTGAGCTTGTTATGAATAATGTCGGAAAGCTTGACTTTTTACAGGGGCAGAGCTTTGACCGTCTTGAAATTTTCAACACTAAAAAGATTGTCACATATACAGACTGTTATATAGCAAGCGTTACTGCAAGTATCAGTGCAAAGAACGCTGTTGAATATACGGTGAAAATTACTGCACGTGAGAGGAGAGAAATATGACGGAAATTAATCAGGCTTTGCTCAGCACTGCCGAAAAATACACGCAGGGCGTTGACATTGAAAATATGAGCGAACTGCTTGAACAGGAGAGCAGAAGATACAGCACAAGGCTTGTTGAGGAAGAGGAGGCAAGGCTAAGATGAAGCTTGTACCGATGAGATTCAAGGGGGTGCAGTGGCACCACAACCCAAAGGAGATTGTCTTTGCGTGCGACAAAAGCGTAAAGGAGCTTAACTCTCCGAACGGCACCTCGTACATACAGAATATGGGCAGGAAAAATATGATAATCAGCGGAACGGGCGAGCTGTACGGAAACGACTGCCTTGAACAGTTTGACAGGCTTCTTTCGCTTTTCAGGCAGGGCGGACAAGGTGTGCTGGCGATACCGAAAATCACTCCCGTTTATGCTGTGTTTGAAAGCCTTAAAATCAAGGGTGAGCCTAAGCCCGACATTCTTGAATACAGCTTTGTGTTCAGAGAGGTTATGGAGAAGAAAAAGCAGGATAAGATTGATGCTTATACGGCTGAAAACGGAGAATGCTTGTGGGATATTTCCTATAAATTTGACGTGCCGATTGATACGCTTGTAAGGCTTAATTCAGACGTAAAGCGTCCCGATATATCACTTGAAGGAAGGGTGATAAGGCTTTGCTGAAGTTTTTGATTACATATTCCGACAAAACCGAAAAGTACCTTGACACTGTTCTGACGGTAATTCTCAACGCCGACGTTGAAGTGCCTGCTGACGATTTGACAATTACGATTCCGTATGATGAAAAAATAAGCGAAAATGCAGAGTATATTACGGCACTTCTCGATGAAAAAGCTGTGTTTAAAGGTCAGATTGACGAGATTATCGGCATAAAAAGTACTGACGGAGCAATTACGAAAATTACGGCGAGAAGTCCGTCAGCGTTTTTGCTTGACAACGAGGCAGAGCCTCTTACGTACATTAATCCCTCGGCGGATTTTATTTTCAACAGGCATTTAAAGCCGTTCGGTCTGACGGAATATGATGCAGACGACGTTCCGTTTTTCGGTACTCTTAAAATCGACAAGGGTATGACTCACTGGCAGGTTTTCAGAAATTTCTGCATTAACCGCTACGGTACAGAGCCGAGAATTACGGGTGAGGGAAAGGTTTATTTTAAAGGCACTGAAAGCGGTGAAACGATATTTTTCGGCAAAGACGGTATTGAGTACACCGCAATAAGAGAAAGCAAAAGGCGTTTTAAGCTGATTTCGGAGGTCAGGCTCAAGCTTACCGAGTCGGGCACCTACGGCGGAAGTATAAAAAACGAAAATCCCGATTGTAAAGGCATTGAGCGTGTGCGGTACGTTAACGCAACTGCGGACAAGACCACCATTCAGACTGCCGACAATATTATCAGAAAAAGCAACAGCGACAGTTATTCTATTGCACTTGAATGTGTAGGCTGTCTGATTGAAAGTATAGGCAGAAGTGCTGTTTTAGATGACGAAATGTTCGGCAGAATTGAAAGCCTCACCGTCAGAAAAATAAGATATTCAGTCGGAAACGACGGTGAAAAAACTACGGTTACACTTGGAAAGGAGAGATTCTGATGTGGCTGATGAACTACATAACAAAAAATTCCCTTACTTCGCCGAGTGCGGTTAAGGGAAACGTAAACAAAAATGACAAGGAGGGCATTGCTGTTTTTTCCTCGGGCGAGCACAAACGGCTTAAGTCCTGCTTCCCCTACGGAATTATAAGCGTTCCGCCTACGGGCGAACGTGCTGTTGTACTTCCGCTTGACGACGGTGAAGTGGGACTCGGCGTGATTGCAAATAACTCTCAACTTCAGGAGGGCGAGCTTATGCTCTACTCAAAGGGCGGAGCGTCAATTGTCCTCAAAAACGACGGCAGGGTGCTTGTAAACGGACAGGAGCTGTCGTTATGACGGACGTTAAAATCAAAAACGGCGATGCTGTTGTTGACAGCACGGGCAGATATGAAATGATTACAGATAAGGACGCACTTTTTCAGCGTGCAGAAATCTGTATCGGTGCAAAGCTCGGAAGCTTCATTTACGACAGACAGGCAGGCTCGGACATAAGGAGCATAGACTCTGAAAGCGGCCTTGCAAAGGAAAACGCAGAGCTTATAATCAACGAGGCTCTTGCACAGTTTGAAGATACAAAAGCCGAAGTGCTCGAGTACGGCGACACAATCAGGCTTACTGTTACAATAGGCGGCGAAAGCCGAGATACGGAGGTGCATTTATACGGAAACATATAGCGAAATTTATCAGAGAATGAAAAGCAGATACGAGCAGGAGAGCGAAACTGAGATTGACGAAAAAAGCGACGTTGCAATCAGGCTCAAGGTGCTCGCAGGTGAAATTTACAACGCTCAGGTTAATTTTGAGTGGCTTAAAAATCAGATGTTTGCCGACACGGCAAGCGGTGAATACCTTGACTACATTGCAAAACAGCGTGGACTTGAACGCAAAAAAGCGGTAAAGGCGCAGGGTGAGATAATTTTCAGTATTTCACAGCCTGTTGACCACAATATTATCATTCCGCTCGGAACGG
>CAMBNE010000174.1 GCA_945868935.1 uncultured Clostridia bacterium | reverse complement strand
GTATTGCAAGAGGTACAGGAACAAACATTCAGGGCAACAGCTATTATTCTTACTGTAATTTTATTGCAGACGCAAATAATATGAAGCTCACCCAAAAGGCTGTTCCGGGAACTACACTGGCTGTGCAGAATGATAAGACCGGTAATGACAAAAGCATAACGGAACGTGTGCTTGAAATGAACGGAAATTATGATTTTATTCTGCTTGAGGGAGGCTATAATGACCTTTTTCAGAAAATTTCAATAGGCGCAGTAACGGATTCAAATAACAAAAGCGGAAATTATGACAAATATACTACCGCAGGCGCAGTTGAAACAATATGTTATTTTTTGAAGAAAAACTACTCCGACACTCCCACTCTTTTTGTACTTTGTCAGCAGAGAAACGATTTAAGCAACAGTACTGAATACTGGGATGTTATTAAATCGGCTCTTAAAAAATGGAACATTCCCTATATTGACATAAGTGAGGAAACCGAGTTTTCAAATATCAACGAAACAATCAGCAACCAGTATTTCAGATATACCGAAAAAGACGGAAAAGGCGACGGAACACACCCGCTGAAATATGCCCATGAAAAGATTTTTACTCCGATTATTCAGGAGAAAATGAACAATATAGTTTCAAAAAACGAAACAGTAAGCGCAGAAGATACGTCTGTTATATTGGGAAAAGGTGAAAATTATAAAATCTCGGCAAAATCCGACTGTTCAAATAAAAATCTCAGTTGCAGGTGGACATCCGAAAATCCGTCTGTTGTATCTGTGAAAGAGGACGGAACAGCAACTGCTTACACAACAGGAACGGCTGTTTTAAAGCTTTGCTCGCAAAATAACAAGGTTGCAAAATGCAAGGTAACGGTGAAACCGGCTCCGACAAGTATAAAGCTGAGTCTTTCAAGCCTGACTCTCGGAAACGGTGAATCATATATCATTTCCGAGAGCACAAACAGCGGTTCTTACGCCAAGAATTTCACGTGGAGCAGTTCAGATACAAGTGTTGCAACCGTTGAAAAAACAGAAAAGAACAAAGCTAAAATTACAGCTAATGGAAACGGTACTGCAACAATAACGGTAAAAACTTATAACGGAAAAACTGCTGCCTGTAAGGTTACGGTAAAATCAGCGCCCTCAAGCGTACAGCTAAGCACAAACAGCCTTACGCTCGGAAGCGGTGAAAGCTTTGAGATATCAGAATATACAAACAGCGGTTCTTATGCAAAGAGCTTTATGTGGAGCAGTTCGGACACAAATGTGGCAACCGTTGAAAAAACCGTTGCAAACAAAGCTAAAATCACGGCAAAAAACAGCGGTACAGCTACAATTACCGTTAAGACATATAACGGCAAAACAGCTACATGTAAGGTAACGGTTAAGAATGCTCCCAAAAGCGTGAATCTCAGTGCTGACAACGTGATACTGGGAAAAGGTGAAAATATTATAATTTATCAGTATTCGGAAAGCAACTCGTATGCACGGAATTTTACGTGGAGCAGTTCAAATACAAATGTAGCAACCGTAGAAAAAACTGTTGCAAACAAGGCTAAAATTACGGCTAAGGGCAACGGAACAGCCACAATTACTGTAAAAACGTATAACGGCAAAACTGCATCCTGCAAAGTAACCGTTAAGAATTCACCTTCAAGCGTTACACTCAGTGCTCAGAATGTAACACTTAATTCAGGCAGTGAATATATTATTTCGGAGTCAACCAACAGCGGCTCTTATGCAAACTCTGTTAATCTGCAATGGAGCAGCTCGAGCACAAGCGTTGCTTCAGTTGCAAAAACAACAGGCAACAAGGCAAAAATCACAGCACAAAAGAGCGGTACTGCTGTTATTACAATCAAAACCTATAACGGAAAGACCGCAACCTGTAAGGTTACGGTAAAATAAAATCTACTCCATTGGACTCTGAAATCCAATGGAGTTTTTTCAGTCGTTAAGGCAGTTTATTACAAAATCTCTTGATTTCATATCTGCATTTTTGCAAAATTAAAGGAGCAGACTTAATTTGCTAAAAGTCTGCTCCTGAATTTATTAGGAAATCAAGATTTTACTGTACAACAATTTGTTGAATTGCTGTAACGTCCTTTACATTAACCTGACCGTCACCGTTTACGTCCGAAAGACTGTTCTGCCTGTCGGTAAGGCTTGTAATGTTTGCCAGGGACTTCTGAAGCTCTGTAGCGTCTGTTACCGAGATATTTCCGTCTGTGCTGATATCACCGAATAAATCAATTCTGTAGATTGCATTCTGCTTAGAAACGTAATCAAAACTTGTAAGGTCAAGGGTAATCAGCAAGCTTGCGTTATCAAACGGCACGCTGAAAGAACCTTTCTGAAAAAGAGCCGCATAATCACTGAAAATAAACGCTGCTTGATTATCTGTACCGAATTCAAAAACGCTGTCATAATTAACACCGTACCACATATCATTATGGTTTTCCTGAACATTATAGAACTGGAAATAATAATTTTTATCTGCTGTCAGCTTATCGGCACGATATGTAAAAACATAATCGTCTGTCTGCGTCATTTTATTGCTTTCTACAGGACTATTGTCAGATAAGCCGCCTATAAGGTGCATCTCTCCGATTTCGGGTTTCGTTTTCATTATAACTCCGTCACCCTCTGCCCATATGCCCTTATCAGAAAAACGTCCTGAAAAATAAACAGTAACATCACATGGCTCTGTTACATCAATTCCGCAATAATTATATCCCGTAGAGCCAACAATGGCTTCAGCCACTTCTTCTGAGATATTAATAAGAATATTTTTTTGCGGCTGAACATTCTTGAATGTAACGTAATAAATACCGTCATCACCGAGCGTCATTTCGTTTGACAACGGGTACGGATCATTTCTATCATCAATACCGAATGTATCGCAATTCATACTGTAGGCATAATACCTCTCTGTATTTGTATCATAAGTTCTTACACCGTCACCGGTGATGTTAATATCCAGCGTTGAGGGGTCAAAAGTGATAGTTACGTCACAAGCCTTACATACTCTGAATGAATTATGATAGTAAGTCGTACCGATTGAACGTCCGTCGCCGTATTCATCAATTCTACCGTTGGAATTATGAGCAAGCACCTTGAATCTGATTTTATCTGAAAAGTTCGGACCGTATTGAGGCTGAACGTCCTTGAATGTAATAGTGTAAAGGTCACCGTCTTTTATCATTGTGTTGTATTCGGTAATTTCTTTGCTCCACTCGGCACCGAAAATTTCTTCTGTATTACCCGAAACCGTGTATACCGTTTCATCTTCAATGTCAGCCGCAGAAACGCCTATCGTTGCAAGCGAAGTAATGCAAGTAAAAAGCATTAAGACTGATAGCAGAATTGATATTGATTTTATTTTCATATAATATCTCCTCGTTATTTGTTTTTTACACTTTACTGCACAATAATCTCCTGAATTGCTGTAACGTCCTTTACATTTACTTCACCGTCGCCGTTTACATCTGCAAGACTGTTCTGCCTGTCGTTAAGGCTTGTAATGTTTGCCAGGGACTTCTGAAGCTCTGTAGCGTCTGTTACCGAGATATTTCCGTCATTGCAGATATCGCCGAACAAGTCGATTCTGTAGGTTGCGTTCTGCTTTGAAACGTAATCAAAATTTGAAAGGTCAAAAGTAATCAGCACGCTTGCGTTATCGTAAGGTACTTTTATATACATTTCAGACCACATATACTGATTCGGATAAGTATTTGTTACTTTGTCAACACCAAATTCGGCAGGTTCTTTTTCAAAATTGCCGTACCATGAATCCGTAAAATTGTTTTGAACATTTATTATTTCAAATTCATACATCTTATCAATGTTCAAATTATCTGCTCTGTACTGAAAACCATAGTCGTCTGTCTGCGTCATTTTATTGCTGTCAGTAAAATCATAACCAAACTGACTGCCCAAAATATGCATTTCACCTATTA
>CAMBNE010000173.1 GCA_945868935.1 uncultured Clostridia bacterium | reverse complement strand
TTATCTGATAATCCCGACAGTGCAAGCATATATGATTTGTTATAGCATATTAATAAATTTTTATCTCTCGGTGGAGAAAACGTAATTTGCATAGGCACTGATTTTGACGGTTGCAATCTGCCGTATGATATAACAGGCAGTGAAAGTTTAGCCGAAATTTACGAAATGCTTTTAAAACATAACTACAAAGAAAGCCTAATCAGAAAGATTTTTTACGAAAATGCGCTTAATTTCTTCGAAAACTTTGACAACAGCCGAATTATGTAGTAAAATATTCTAAGTTTATACTGATAATGGAGTATATGTATTTGTTATCGGTATGGAAGTCATTTGAAAGGAAGATTTCAATGTTATACAACAGCACACAAAATGCTAAGGAAGTTGTTTCCTCAGCACAGGCTATCGCACAGGGAATTTCAAAGGACGGAGGTTTATTTGTTCCTCAGGAGTTTCCGAAGTACGATGAAAACACATTCAAGGCTCTTTTAAATACTGACTATAAAGGAAGAGCCAAAAAGGTTTTCTCTGATTTTCTTACCGATTTTACAGAGGAAGAGATCAACGATTGCGTAGAAAAAGCATATACATCCGAGAAGTTTGGGGGCGAAAATCCTGCTCCTCTTACATTCTGCAATCTTGACGGCAAGGCTCTCAATATTCTTGAACTATGGCACGGTCCTACCTGCGCTTTCAAGGATATGGCTCTCCAGATTCTTCCGCACCTTCTTACAAAGTCACTCAAAAAGACTTATGACGGAAAAGACGCAGTAATTCTTGTTGCAACCTCAGGTGATACAGGTAAGGCTGCACTTGAAGGCTTTAAGGACGTTGACCATACAAAAATTCTCGTATTCTATCCCGTTGACGGTGTAAGCCCGATGCAGAAGCATCAGATGAACACTCAGGAGGGCGCGAACGTAAACGTATGTGCTATCAAGGGCAACTTTGACGATGCACAGACAGGCGTAAAGAGAATATTTACTACTCCCGAAGTTTCAGAAAAGCTTGCTGAAAACAATATGCTTTTCTCATCTGCAAACTCAATCAACTGGGGCAGACTTCTTCCTCAGATTGTATACTACATTTCTGCATACTGCGATATGGTAAATTCGGGCAAAATTGCACTCGGCGATAAAATAAATATTGTTGTACCGACAGGTAACTTCGGTAATATTCTTGCGTCATACTACGCAAGCCTTATGGGACTTCCAATCAACAAGTTTATCTGTGCTTCTAACTCAAACAATGTTCTTACCGATTTTATAAGAACAGGTGTTTATGATAAGAACAGACATTTCTATACTACAATTTCACCCTCAATGGATATTCTCGTTTCAAGCAACCTCGAACGTCTTTTGTACAAGCTTTCAGGCAACAGCGACGAAACAACAAAAGAGTGGATGAATAAACTCAAAACAGAGGGCAGGTACGAGGTTACAGACGAAGTAAAGACTGTAATTAAGGACAAGTTCTTTGGCGGCTACTGTGACGATGTTCAGACAAAGGCTACAATTAGCAAGCTGTTTGAACAGGATAACTACCTCTGCGATACACACACAGCTGTTGCAGTAAATGTTTATGAGAAGTATGTAAACGAAACAGGCGACAACACTCCTGCTGTAATTGCATCAACTGCAAGTCCCTATAAATTCTCAAAGGCTGTTTTGCAGGCAGTTTCACCCGAAACAGAACTTCCCGAAACAGAATTTGAAATGGTTGACAAGCTCAACGAGATTACAGGTACTGTTGTTCCTGCACCACTTGCAGGTCTTAAAAACAAAACTTCACGTTTTTCAGACGTTACAGAGGTTGACAAAATGCAGGATTATGTGCTTAAGGCACTCGGAATAGAATAATGTCTTTGTTTGCTATTGCGGATTTACATCTTTCACTCGGCGAAGACAAGCCAATGGACATCTTCGCAGGGTGGAACGATTACACGCAAAGACTCGAAAACAACTGGAAAACCATTGTTACCGATGACGACACCGTTGTTATAGCAGGCGATATTTCCTGGGCAATGAAGCTTGAAGAAACCTATGTTGATTTTAAGTTTATCGACAATTTGCCCGGTAAAAAGATATTTCTAAAGGGAAATCACGACTATTGGTGGGGTACAAAGAGTAAAATTGACAAGTTTCTCGCACAAAACTCACTCAATTCAATTTCCATTCTTTTCAATAACGCATATGAATGTGACGAATACGCAATATGCGGCACAAGAGGCTGGTTCCTTGAAAACGATACACCCGAAGATATAAAGGTGCTTAATCGGGAAATCGGTAGACTGACAGCGTCAATTGAAAGTGCAGTAAAAACAGGCAAAACTCCTGTTGTGTTTCTTCATTATCCACCTGTTTTCGGTGGAGTTGAGTGTAAAGAAATAGTCGATGTACTTTTAAATTACAACATAAAAAAGTGCTACTACGGTCATATTCACGGCCAGCGTGGAATACGCAGTGCCTTTGAGGGTGATTATAAAGGAATAGATTTAAAGCTGATTTCCTGTGATAAAGTTTCATTTATGCCCGTATTGGTTAGATAATTTATTCATTTTATCTATTGTAAAAAGCTAAATATTGTGATATAATCAAGTGATATTTATTTTTAATAAACAATTGGAGGAATTTTATAATGTCATTGAAGGAAAGCAAAAAGGCAGAACAGGCAAATACATACGAATTAGTCGTTAATGTTGACGGTGAAACATTTGATAAAGCAATTAACGCTGTTTATAAAAGACAGGTTAAAAATATTTCCATTCAGGGATTCAGAAAAGGCAAAGCTCCCCGTAGAGTTGTAGAAAAAATGTATGGCAGCGAAGTTTTCTATGAGGACGCTATGCAGGATTGCTATCCTGACGCTCTCTACGAAGCTGCGAAGGAAGCCGGCGTTGAAATCGTTAAGGTTGAAAGTCTTGAAGCTGTAGAAGCAGGCAAGGACGGCTTTACTTTTAAAGCAACAGTAGTTGTTAAACCCGATATGGAAATCAACGATTACCTCGGAATCGAAGTAACAAAGAAGTCAACAGAAGTTACAGACGAGCTTGTTGACGAGGAAATTGAAAAGGTAAGAGACCGCAACTCAAGAATGGTTACAGTTGAAGACAGAGCTGCTCAGGACGGCGACGTTGCAGTTATCGACTTTGAAGGCTTTGTAGACGGCGAAGCTTTTGAGGGCGGCAAGGCTGAAAACTATAACTTAAAGCTCGGCTCAGGCAACTTTATTCCCGGTTTTGAGGAGCAGATTATCGGTCATAATACTGATGAAGAGTTTACAATTACTGTAACATTCCCCGAAGATTATCAGGCTGAGGAGCTCAAGGGTAAGGAAGCAGAATTCAAGATTAAGCTTCACGAAATCAAGGCTAAAGAGCTTCCCGAGGTTGACGACGACTTTGTAAAGGACGTTTCCGAGAAAGAAACTCTTGATGAATACAAGGAAGAGCTTAAGGAAACAATTGCTAAGCGTCTTACAGAAGAAGCTGACAAGGATATTGACGACCAGATTGCAAACAAGCTTATGGAGCTTCTTGAGGGTGAAATTCCCGAAGCAATGTACGACAATCAGGCTTCCGATATGGTAAGAGATTTTGAAATGCGTCTGCGTGCACAGGGTATGGATATGAACACCTATATGCAGTATATGGGTATGGACGTAAACGGCCTTAAGGGTATGTACAAGGAAGAGGCAGAGAAGAGAGTTAAATTAAGACTTGCTCTTGAAACTGTTGCAAAGAAAGAAAGCATTGAAGTTTCTGAAGATGACCTCAATGAAGAATACCAGAAGATGGCTGATGCTTACAAGATGGAAATTGACAAGGTTAAGGCCGCAGTTCCTGCTGACTCACTCACAGAAGACATAAAGGTTGAAAAAGCACTTAAGCTTGTTAAGGAAAAAGCCGTAATCAAATAATTGTATATATTATTGATTTTTGTTAATTATATTAAGAAAGGTTATGATTAAATGGCATTGGTAC
>CAMBNE010000172.1 GCA_945868935.1 uncultured Clostridia bacterium | reverse complement strand
CGCCGTGTCCCTACGACTGTAATACATACGTTTCCTGTATAGCCGTAGGGGACGGCATCCCTGACGTCCCGAAACGTTACCTATATATCGATTCATAATTCGGGAAACCGTTATTTCAAAACAATCCGACGTTTCCACTCGAATTGTCTGCGGCGGCTTCGCCGCAAATTTTGGTTTACCTTAAAATAATACTGAATTATAATACTATCTGAAAGGCAAATAAAATGAGCAATACCAAAAATACAACCGAAACTCCAAGACTCGTGGAAAAATACTCTACACGGCACGCTGTGATAAACTACTACCTTGTGCTGATGTTCACCGTTTTTCCGCTGTTTGCGTCCAACGCATATTTTAACATCCGCCACGACAAATACTACTTCTTCATCGCACTGTCGGGTGTTGTGATTATTGCCGAGGCTTTGCTGATTTATTTTGCATACTACGGCGATAAAAAAGAAAATTCTCCCGAAATGACCGTCAGCAACGGCGGCTTGCCTACAAAATTTTCTTTTACCGATTGGGCAATGCTTGCACTGCTTGCAGTCTGCGTGATTTCAACTGTTTTTTCAAATCAATCGACCGATGCGCTTTTCGGTTCGCTCAACGGCAGAAACAACGGTCTTGTTCTGATCGCGTTCTACGTGGGAATCTACTTTGTTATTACCCGTTGCTACTACTATATGGAGTACGTCTTTGTTGCGCTTGCGGCTGGCTCGGCTGTTGTTTATCTTCTGTCGGTGCTCAACTTCTGCTACATCGACCCGCTCGGTATGTATGCTCAGCTTGACGCCAAAACAATTGAGGACTTCACCTCGACAATCGGCAACAAGAACCTTATGTCAAGCTTTATCTGCGTAATGCTTCCCGTTGTCATTACGATGTCTGTGCATACAAAAAAGCTAATGTTCAGGATAATTTATCTTCTCTCCTCTGCTCTCGGCTTTATGGCTCTTATGACTGCCGACAGCGACTCGGGTATTCTCGGAATCGGCGTGTTCCTTGTTGTTATGCTGGTCTGGTATTCAAGGAGAATTTCAAGGCTTAAAAGATATTTCCTCTGCCTTACCGTTATGCTCGTTTCGGCAAAGCTTCTGCGATTTTTTACCGTTATACTTACGCAGTCCTTTGGCTGTAAAACAAAGGAAATTGATGAGTTTCAGAAGCTCTTTGTCGAGTCAGACATCGGCTTTGTGCTAATCGGTATTGCCGCTGTAATTACGGGTGTGCTTTACATAATTGATATTAAAAAGCCTAATCTTACGCTTTCAAAGGCTGTTCCGATTGTACTCGGCTCGCTCTTTGCCGCTGCCGTTATTGCGGTTTTGTCAGCTGTAGTTTATTTCAGTTGTTTTGATACCGAAACAGAGCTTGGCGGCTTTGCTTCAATCCTGAGATTTGACGAACGCTGGGGTACTCACCGAGGATTTATGTGGATAAAATCATTTGAAATTTTCGGTGATTTTTCATTCTTCCAAAAGCTTTTCGGTACGGGTCCCGACACGTTCTTCTATGCCTTTGCTCCGTATTTTACAGAGCTTTCGAAGTTCGGCGACACCTCAACAAATGCGGCTCACAACGAGTATCTCAACTACCTTATCACAATAGGCGCAGCAGGGCTTATTGCCTATCTGTCGGTTGTGGGAGGAACAATTGCAAGAGCAGTGAAAAAATCGTTTTCAAATCCGCTTTCAATTGTGTGCGTTTCGGCAGTTATCTGCTACTCGGTTCAGGCGGTTGTAAATATTGCCCAGCCGATTACAACGCCACTGTTTATTCTGTTTGTTGCGCTAACTGAAGCAGTTTCACGCAATAACACAGGTTTTGAAGAATTATCATAGTTTTTCCTTGCAGGACGGTTAATCCGTCCTGCTTTTGTTGTTTTACACAAGTTTCTCACCAAAAATTCATAAAACTTTCACAATACAAAATCCTGAAAATGTTGACAATAAATTCCATTGGAATTATAATTATGACAAATGTACATATGATAGGTTGTCACATTATTCAGGAGGTGCCTAATTATGATTAAAAAGACATTTTACAATCTTCCCGAAGAGAAAAGGCAAAGAATTATCAGTGCTGTTATGAATGAATTTTCAAGCTCGGCTACAGAAAAAGTCAGCATAAACCGTATTATCAAAGCGGCAAATATTTCAAGAGGAAGCTTTTATCAGTATTTTGACGATAAGGTTGACCTTGTTGAAGTGCTTGTAAAAACCTTTGCTGACATTTCGGTTGAGGGCGGACGCAAGGCGCTTGAATACTCAAACGGCGATATTTTCTATACGTATGAAAAGCTGTTTGACATAATCGCAGACTTTGGCAGGGACAAAAAACAGAAGATGATTCTGAAAAATCTTATGAAAAATCTCCGTGCAAATGATGATTTGATTTCCGAATACTTAATAAACAGATTTGAGGGGTTAGCCCCTTTCCGTGAATTTTCAAATCGTTTTAACCGAGATAATCTTAAATATAAAAGTGATGAGGACGTTAAATGTCTTTCGCAGATTCTTACTCAGGTGCTAAAAAACTCAATCTTTGACGTTTTTGTAGTGGGAATGGACTGCGATAAAGTCAGGAAAAATTATCTGCACAAGCTTGAAATAATCAAAAGCGGTGCAGTTATAGATAATAATTGACATATTAATTTTCAGGAGTAAAAGCATGCTATCAAAATTCAGCGTAAAAAAACCTATGACAGTTTTTGTATGCGTTGTAATCATCATCGTACTCGGCGTTGTGTCATTTACAAAAATGACGCCCGACCTGCTGCCGAATATGAACTTTCCCTATGCGATGATTATGACAACCTACGGCGGTCAGACGCCCGAAACTGTTGAAGCGACCGTAACAAAACCGCTTGAACAGTCAATTTCAACCATTGACGGCGTTAAGGAGATAACCTCTAATTCTGCCGAAAACTACTCGGTGCTTATAATCGAGTTTGAGGACGGCACGAATATGGACACAGCAACCGTTGACTTGCGTTCAAGCCTTGACACAATCTCGGACAGCTGGCCTGACGGAGTGGGCACACCCTACCTTATCAAGGCAAATCCGAGTATGCTGCCTGTTGCTATGACGGCTGTTGAATACGAGGGCAAGGGCAGAAACGAGCTTTCCGATTACGTAAGCAACGAGCTTATAAACAAGCTTGAGGGAATCGACGGCGTTGCCTCTGTTTCAGACAAGGGTATTGTCGTTGAGGAAGAAAATATTGTAATTTCACAGAAAAAGATTGATGCGCTCAACAATAAGATTTCAGCCGCACTTGACGACCAGTTTGCAGACGCTGAAGATAAGCTTGACAGTGCGAAAAAGGAAATTGACGACAATATCAGCAAAGCTGAAAGCGGAAGTCAGACAATCAGCTCCTCTATTGAGCAGATTAACGCTCAGCAGGAAGCTGTAGCATCTCAGCTTGAGGACGCTCAGAAGAACGCCGAAAGCGGAAAAACTCAGCTTTTATCGGCAAAGATGCAGTTGCTTGACCAGAAATCCTCGCTTACTCAGACAAAGCAAACGCTTGAAACGGCTTATCAGGCTCTTTTGTCAATCAAGTCCTCCTACGAGGATTTGCTCGCTCAGAAGCAACAGCTTACCGACACGCTCAACACTCTTAATCAGATAAGCGACAATTACGTTGCAATCGTCAAGCAGATGGCTGCTCTTGACAAGGACAGCGAAGAATACAAGCAGCTTGAAAAACAGCTTGAAGAGATTGACGAGCAGTTAAAGCCCTATAATATTAGAAAAGAAGGACTTGCTCTTGCGATTGAGTCGACAAATGCCGCTCTTTCAACGGTTGACACCTCACTTGAACAGATTAACGAAACGCTTGCCGAACTCGGAACAGACACCTCAGGCCTTGATTCCACTCTCAAAGAGCTTACAGATAAAATCGCCGTAATAAACGACGGTATCGCTCAGCTTGACAGCGCAATAAACGGACTTGACGACAAGTCAGTTTCCGTTGACAGCGCACTTGCTACAATCGCAAAAC
>CAMBNE010000171.1 GCA_945868935.1 uncultured Clostridia bacterium | reverse complement strand
AAATTGGAGATAATAGCGTTCGGAATGGCGTTGATGTTTTCCATTGCAGGCGTAAGCCACTTTTCTTTCAGCAGCATTTTGATTTCATCGTCTGACAGCTTTACGATCGATTCTCGTGCCTTGATATCGAGGTCGGTTTTGAGCTCTTTGATTTGCTTTTTCAGAGCAGAAATCTGCTGACCGAGGAGGTACAAATGACGGATCTTATAATCATCTTCTTCCTCGTCGATTTCGATGTCGTTTTTGATTTGCTCAACAATCGCATTAATCGCCGATTGTTTATAGGTGCCGTTTTTGACTTTTTCCGTTTCATCCGGCCAAACGAGTTCCGGGTGGCTCTTTTGAAACTCCACTTTCTGTTTTGGCTTCAGCGCAGCGTATTCCACGTACATCTTCGTTGTATCGTTAGATAGCGTTGCCAAAACCTCCTGATACTTTGCTTTTAGCTGCTTTGTATCAAGCTTTGCTTCAGACTGCTCATCACCGTCATCTTTCTTTTTCAGTTCTTCCTTGAGTTCATCGTCCAGCCCTTCCCAGAAAGATTCATATTCCGATGTTGCGCCGGACAGTTCTCTGTTCAAACCATCCATTTGTGTGAATTCATCAGCAAATAGATGTTTTTGAATCAAAGCGAAGGGTATAACTCTGCCTTCTTCTCCTTTTTTGACAGCCTTTTTCTCCTTCTTATCATATACTTCAATATCTTCTACCCTACGTGCAGCGTCAAATCCCTGCAAGCGGATTGCTTCCAAATCAAGGCTGATTTGTTCCCAAACATCGTCAAAGGCTTTATATACAAGATACTTGTCCACAATGCCAAACTGCTGACATAGTTCAAAAATACGATTGGTGATTTCTTTTTTCAGAGCAGCAACGTTTTTTACCTGATTGTCGATCAAAAGCTCATAGAGCTGATCTTCAAGCGCTTGGAAAGCTTCTTTGTAATTCGCTTCAAATGCAATAACATCAGCATTTTGTTTGATAGCATCAATAACTGAATCGCAGGATAATTCTGAGGTGTGTTCATTAATGCGTGTAAACAGCTCATCGCATAGTGACGGAAAAGCTTCCCAATACTTTTTGAGATGCTCAACCTCATAATTCGGGATTCCGCCAAATACGGTTGCGTGTAAATCAACAGGAACTTTTTCCTCCGATTCAACATATCGGGGGATGTTGAGGTTGTAGTCGTTATCTTTAATCGTTTGTTTAGAAACAAGAGAAGCAAAATGCGGAATGTTCTCTCTGTTCAAAACAGCGTCAACTATCTTTTTGATATGATGACCGGACAGGCGGTTTTTGTTGCCGTCCTTAAAGAACTCCTTTGAAGCGTCAACAATTAAAATATCACTGGCTTCACGGTGTTTTTTCAGTACCATAATAATGGTTGATATACCGGTGCCGTAAAAGCAGTTTGAAGGAAGTCCGATAATAGTTTCTATATTATTGTTTTCTACCAACTGAGTGCGGATGTCTTTTTCGGAACCACCTCTGAACAAAACGCCGTGAGGCATAACGATACACATAATGCCGTTATCTTTTAGGTGGTATAAATCGTGCAATAGAAAAGCGTAATCAGCCTTTGAAGCAGGAGCGATACCGTATTCTTTGTAACGAGGATCGTTTGTGTAGTTATCTGCATCCCATTTATGTGAATACGGCGGATTAGAAACTACACAATCAACAGGGACATACTCGTAGCTGTTTTCATCATTATCATCAAAATATGGCCAGTCGTTCGCTAATGTATCACCACGACGCACCTTGATATTGGACGGATTGATACCGCGCATAACAAGATTCATTCGCGTCAGGTTGAAGGTTTCCTGAATCAGTTCCTGCGCATAATAAGTGATATTGCCGCTGTCCTGCAAATACTTTTGCACACTCTGCCCGATGTTGATAAGCAGAGAACCCGATCCGCTGGTTGGATCGAGAATATTAATTTGCTCACGGTCACGCAAATGATGGGCTACAATTTCAGACATCAATATTGAAATCTCGTGCGGCGTGTAAAATTCTCCGTCCTTCTTACTGTTGGACGCAAAGTTCTTCAGCAGGAACTCATAAATAAATCCGAGTACATCGTAGCCCTGATTTTCGTCCATAGGAATACGGCTGACTATATTTATGATGTTCTTGATATGAGAAGTCTGATTGCTGATGGATCCCATTTTGCTCAGTTTTTCAGACAAGGATTTGAAAATCTCATTGAAAAGCTTTTGATGATCGGGATTGCTGCCAATATTTCTGACAAATGCATTTAGGGCGTCAGTTACATCAGACACCGTAAAAGTTGCTGTGTGATCCTTCCAAGTAGAGAAAAGGTCTTTATAGGCAATAAAATATCCAAGGTGATCTTTGCACTGCTGAACGGTTTCACTATCTTCTTCCGTCAGTTCCTCTGCCATTATCTCCATAGTCCAATCCTGTTTCTTTAGGTAAGAAACTTCATTTTCGGAAACAAAACGGTAGAAGATAAAACCTAATATAATATCCTTGTACTCAACGGCAGAAATTGATCCACGCATATCGTTGCAGGTATCCCAAATTAATGACGCTAATTGCTGTTTGTTCATTTTTTAACTCCTTTTTATCGTACCAAAGTTAGGTGATTCTTTGTGTTGAAACTTTTATTTTTCTTCCGGTACGAACTCCATAATGTCGTCTATCGTGCAATCCAGCGTTTCGCAAATTTTGCCTAAGACTTCAGTAGAAACATCCTTGCCCTGTGAAAGCTTACTCAATGAATAATGAGTGATTTTTGATTCTCGTTCAAGATCACTCTTCCTCATATCCTTATCAATGAGCAATTTCCAAAGCTTTTTATAACTAACAGCCATAATTACAACCTCCTTGATAGAAAACTCATATAAATATATGAAAATTATAGCATAAATCTTTGCAAAGCTCAATCAAATTTGATGATTTTCATATAAGAAATTTGATTTTTTTAAAGGCTGTTCTACAAACTCTCTTTGCAGTATCGGCATCGCTAAATCCGTGATCGGTGGCGATGTCGGTATAAGGCAGCGGTTTGATGAGCTTTTCCTTCGGTTTGCCATTTTCGTCTAAATCGGTTTTGTCGGCATAGTGATTACTGAAACACTCAGGGCAAAAGCCGAGGTGCTGGGCGAGCATTATTTTTTCTGTGTATTCCAAGCTGTCATAGGCTTCATACAGTTTATCATAAAGCTCCTGCTTGAAATAGATATTTTCAGGATTGAGCGAGGAATCGGGAAGAAGAAAATCTGTTGTCTGTTCGTCGTCCTCATCGTTACTCTGAACATCTACATAGTTTTCAGTAAGAATACCGCCTTCAATGATAGACTTTGTTTTATCATAGCTTTCACCGATTTGCGCTGCGACCTGTGAAATGGTTTCCTCCGTAAATTCACCGCCTGAATGATTGAAAATATCCATCACTTTACGAAGTCGGGCATATTCAAATTCGCTCTGCACGGAATAGCCCGTCCGCATTGTGCGGATATAGGTATGCGCCTCACGCTCCATATACCTCTGAGCATACGGCAGAAAAGGAGCTATGGAAATATCGTATTTCATCAGAGCCTTACATAAGCCTGTTACGAGGCTTTGCTTTATATCGGCAAAGTGTTCTTCCATTGAGTATTTATTCCTAAAAGATTTCGCCTTTTCATTTAGCGTCGGCTCGTAATAGTGTAGGAACCAATAGAAATAATTATCATCGCCGGTCCGGACATACTGCCGAATATACTCCTGCAAATCCCATTCAGGCGGTGGTGGAGTAATGCGGTATATTTCAAATTCTTTTTTCTCGATATGGCTCACTTTTGCTTTAATCTCCTGTCCGTTTCCATATATAAATTTTCACGCTTCATATCTGCTTTGTATTGACCGTTAGCGTAGTTGTCGTCATACTTTGCCCTTTGCCAATACTCTTTAGCAACCTTCAGCGCCATTGCAGCAAACTCTGCTGTGATGGTGCTTCTTTTTTGTTCTACACGAATTGCAGAGCAGCGACTCTTGTAAA
>CAMBNE010000170.1 GCA_945868935.1 uncultured Clostridia bacterium | reverse complement strand
TACAGGCTGTACCTCCTCAGGCAGTAAAAAGGTAATCGACGCTCTTGAAAAGGCGTTAAAGGCTAACGGACTTGAAAAGGAAATCCTTGTTGTAAGAACAGGCTGCTTCGGTCTTTGCTCGCTGGGTCCGATTATGATTGTCTATCCCGAGGGTGCTTTCTATTCTCAGGCAACTCCCGAGGGCGTAGAGAGAATCGTTAAGGAACACCTCAAGGAAGGTAAGGTTGTTAAAGAGCTTCTGTATCAGGAAACCGTTCACGAGGACGGCTCGATTATTTCGCTCTCCGAAACAGCATTCTACAAAAAACAGCTCAGAGTTGCACTTCGCAACTGCGGCGTAATTGACCCCGAAAATATTGACGAATACATAGCAGTTGACGGTTATCAGGGACTTGCAAAGGTGCTGACAAAGATGACTCCCGACGATGTTATCAATGAAATTACAGCTTCGGGACTCCGAGGCAGAGGAGGCGGCGGCTTCCCGACAGGCAGAAAATGGTCGTTTGCAAAAGCAAGCGTAAATGACGTTAAGTACGTATGCTGTAACGCCGACGAGGGCGACCCCGGTGCATTTATGGACCGTTCAATCCTTGAGGGCGATCCGCAGTGTATTATCGAGGCTATGATTATCGCAGGTTACGCAATCGGCGCACATCACGGCTTTGTATATATCAGAGCTGAGTATCCTATTGCCGTTGAAAGACTGCAAAAGGCTATTGACCAGGCTAAGGAGTACGGCTTCTTAGGCAAGAACATTTTCGGCTCAGGCTTTGACTTTGATATGGAAATCAGACTCGGCGCAGGCGCATTTGTTTGCGGTGAGGAAACTGCTCTTATGACTTCAATCGAGGGCAACCGAGGCGAGCCTCGTCCACGTCCTCCGTTCCCCGCAGTAAAGGGACTTTTCGGCAAGCCTACAGTACTCAATAACGTTGAAACCTACGCTAATATTGCTCAGATTATCTTAAACGGCAGTAAGTGGTTTGCATCTATGGGTACTCCCAAGAGCCCCGGTACAAAGGTATTTGCACTCGGCGGTAAGATTACAAACGTAGGTCTTGTTGAAATTCCTATGGGTACTACTCTGCGTGAAATTGTTGAAGAAATCGGCGGCGGAATCCCCAACGGCAAGAAGTTCAAGGCTGCTCAGACAGGCGGACCTTCAGGCGGTTGTATTCCTGCTCTTCATATTGATACTCCGATTGATTACGACAGCCTGCTTGCCCTCGGCTCAATGATGGGCTCAGGCGGTATGATTATTCTTGACGAGGACACCTGTATGGTTGATATCGCCAAGTTCTACCTTGAATTTACCGTTGACGAAAGCTGCGGTAAATGTACGCCCTGCCGTGTAGGTACACGCAGACTTCTGCAGTTCCTCGACAAAATCACATCGGGCAAGGGTGAAATGGAAGATCTGGAAAAGATTGACGAGCTTGCACGTCATATGCAGACATCTTCGCTCTGCGCACTCGGTCAGACTGCTCCGAACCCTGTTCTGTCAACAATGAACTACTTTAAGGACGAGTACATCGCTCACATCAAAGATAAAACGTGTCCGGCAGGCGTCTGCAAGGCACTTATGAAATACGAGATTATCCCTGCAAAATGTAAGGGCTGTACGCTCTGTGCAAGGAACTGCCCTGTCGGTGCAATTTCGGGTAATGTTAAACAGCCTCACGTTATTGATCAGGATAAGTGTATCAAGTGCGGACTTTGTATGAGAAACTGCAAGTTCGGCGCAATCTACACACATTAAGGAGGGATAATTATGGATATGGTACATCTTAAAATAAACGGTATCCCTGTTGAGGTGCCGAGCAACTACACTATTTTACAGGCGGCAAAGGTCGCTAAAATTGAAATTCCGTCGCTTTGCTATCTTAAAGACATCAACTGCATCGGCGCTTGCCGTGTCTGCGTTGTTGAGGTAAAGGGCAGAAAAGGTCTTATCGCATCGTGCGTTTATCCCGTTGAGGAGGGAATGGAGGTATTTACAAATACTCCAAAGGTAAGAGCTTCAAGAAAAACTACTATTGAGCTTATCCTCTCCACTCACCACAAAAAGTGCCTTTCCTGCGTAAGAGGCAACAACTGCGAACTTCAGAAGCTTGCTTTTGACTACGGCGTTGACGAAGACAGATTCAAGGCTGAAGAGCCTATTTATGAAATTGACGACGAATCACCCTACATCGTGCGTGACAACAACAAGTGTATTCAGTGTATGCGCTGTGTTGCAGCCTGCAAGAATGTACAGAGCGTTTCGGTTATCGGACCTATCAAGCGTGGCTTTAAGGTACACGTTGGCTGTGCTTTCGAAAAGGGACTCGGTGACTCTCCGTGCGTTGGATGCGGTCAGTGTATCGTAAGCTGTCCTGTCGGTGCGCTCAACGAAAAGAGCCAGATTGACGAGGTATGGAACGCTATTTCCGACCCCGACAAGCAGGTTATTTTCTACACCGCTCCATCAATCAAGGCAACTCTCGGCGAGAGCTTCGGTATGCCTATCGGCACAAATGTTGAGGGCAAAATGGTTTCTGCAATCCGCAGACTCGGCGTTGACAAGGTGTTTGATATGGACTTCACCGCCGACCTCACAATTCTTGAAGAGGCAAACGAGCTTGTTGAGAGAATCACACGCAAGGAAACTCTCCCGATGTTCACCTCCTGCTGTCCCGGTTGGGTTAAGTTTGTTGAGCATTACTATCCTGAAATGATTCCGCACCTTTCAACCTGCAAATCTCCGCAGGGTATGTTCGGCGCAGTTCTTAAGAGCTACTATGCTCAGAAATATAATCTTGACCCCGAAAAGATGTTTGTTGTCAGCGTAATTCCCTGTACGGCTAAGAAGTTTGAGGCTACACGTCCCGAGCTTCGCACATTTGATTTTGACGACGTTGACGTTGCACTCACCACAAGAGAGCTTGCAAAGATGATTAAGGGCGCAGGCATCAAGCTTGAGGATATGGACGACGAGGATTACGACGCTCCGTTCAACAAGGCAACGGGCGGCGGCGCAATCTTCGGCGCAACAGGCGGCGTGCTTGAGGCTGCTCTGCGTACTGCGGCAAGAATGCTTGACGGCTCATTCAAGAAGATTGAGTTTACCGAGGTAAGAGGTCCGCAGGAAATCAGAGAGGCAAAATACAGCGTAGCTGGCATTGAGGTAAAGGTTGCCGTTACTTCCGGTCTTGGAAATGCAAGAAAGCTTATTGAGAAGATTAAGAAGGGCGAAGCTGACTATCAGATGGTTGAGATTATGGCTTGTCCCGGCGGTTGTATCAACGGCGGCGGTCAGCCCGTTCAGAGCGACAGCGTAAGAAACTACGTCGATTTAAAGGCTATCCGTTCAAAGGCACTTTACGATTACGATAAGCAGTGCAAGTACAGATGCAGTGACGAAAGCCCGATTATCAAGACAATTTACGATGAATTCTTCGACGCTCCCGGCAAACCCAGAGCACACAAGCTTTTGCATACAAAGTATGTTAACAGAGGAAATCATTAATTAGAATGACACACTAAAATCTCACCCCACCGATTTTGTTCGGTGGGGTGTTTTGTTTTGAATTTCTATGGCTTTTTATAAACAAGCAGTACAAATTCAATCTCGGTAGAAAGACTTTCAAGCATATCAAGTCTGTTCATACCCTCGCTAGGTGTGTGGTAGTAATACGGAGTCATCTGAAACAGAGCTTTTATGTCCTGCTGTGAGTCAAGCTCAATAGTGCTCTTAACTCTGATTTTGTCAATAAGCTCCATACCGTCAGCAGAAGGGGCTTTTTCGTCGTTATAATACGGCTTGTCATACAGCACCTTTTTCAGTCCGAAAAGGTGCTCTTTACCGGGAATTGCCGTTACAATTACGCCGTCGTCGCATAAAATTCTTGAAAATTCAGAGCTGTGAAACGGTGCAAAAAGGTGAAACGCAAGCTTTACCGTACCGCTATTAACGGGAATTGAAGCGATGTTTGCAACGAAAAATTTTGCACCGCAACGCCGTTTTGCGGCAAGCCTAACCATATTTTTTGA
>CAMBNE010000169.1 GCA_945868935.1 uncultured Clostridia bacterium | reverse complement strand
CGTCAGATATATTATTGATACTGAAAAACTGATTTCTCATTTCGTCTTCAATATCGACAGATTCTACATGGTTTATATTCCTGACAGACTGCAAAGTTTTTTCATCAAATATTTTATTATCAGGATAAGCTTCTATGGTGCGTGCTCTGAAATCATTTCTGTAGTCGTCCATACCGTTTGACAAGGTTATAGAGAGTGAAGAAATTACAGTTAAAGAAATAACAAGAATCGCAACAAGAAGGACTATCAAACCGCTGTGACTGTTGCCCTTGCAATTCGCCTTTACAAGAAACAATATATATCTCAGTTTCATTTTATACTCCCGAATAAATATCATTTATCAATTTATTTAGAATTTACTGTTTATAATTTTTATATTTATTATTTTATCATAAAATTTTACAATGCACAATATTATTTATGTAAAAAAGCGGCACGTAAAAACGTACCGCTTAAAAATGATATAAATGTTAATTTTTCTTGTGTTTTTTGAGGTACTCATCTATCTCGATTCTGTCGAGGTCACCTAAATCGTCACAGCCTGCGAGGTACTCGTTGTGGTGGCGCACCTCGTGGTGCATAATGCGTACAAGCTGTTTGTATAATTCGTCACGGCTGAGGTGACCGTACACCCGGTTTATTGAGCCGTAGTAAAATACGATTGCGTTACCGAGCGAGTTGCGTATGTATTCGCCGAGAATGAACAAGTCATTATGCAGCGCCTTTGGGTGTACTTTTAGCTGTGGAAGAAGTGAGATTCCTCCGTTTAAGTCACGGTACAGCTCATAGGGCATTGAA
This sequence comes from uncultured Clostridia bacterium, assembly GCA_945868935.1. Classification (GTDB taxonomy): domain Bacteria; phylum Bacillota; class Clostridia; order Oscillospirales; family Acutalibacteraceae; genus Ruminococcoides. The sequence goes on along the minus strand of CAMBNE010000169.1, from coordinate 3,238 downwards.
TCGGCTATTTCATCGAGCATCTGAGCACATTCTTCAAATTCTATCATAATTCGCAATAAGAATTAAAATATCAGTAATCAAGGTAATCCTTGAGTTTTCTGCTTCTTGACGGGTGGCGAAGCTTGCGCAGTGCCTTTGCCTCAATCTGACGGATACGCTCACGGGTTACGTTGAACTCCTTGCCTACCTCTTCAAGAGTGCGGCTTCTGCCGTCTTCAAGTCCGAAACGAAGTCTTAAAACCTTTTCCTCACGGGGAGTAAGAGTTGAAAGCACGTCGGAAAGCTGTTCACGCAGCATTGTGTGTGAAGCGGCGTCGGCAGGTGCAGGGGCTTCATTGTCGGGGATAAAGTCGCCGAGGTGGCTGTCCTCTTCCTCACCGATTGGCGTTTCAAGAGAAACAGGCTCCTGTGCAACACGCATAATCTCACGCACCTTGTCAACGGGCATATCAATTTCAGCCGCAATTTCGTCTGCTGACGGCTCATGACCATTCTGGTGGAGGAGCTGGCTCTGAACCTTCTTTACCTTATTAATTGTTTCAACCATATGAACGGGAATTCGGATTGTACGAGCCTGATCGGCAATTGCACGTGTGATTGCCTGTCTTATCCACCATGTTGCGTAGGTGGAGAATTTAAATCCCTTGGTGTAGTCGAACTTCTCAACTGCCTTGATAAGTCCGAGGTTACCCTCCTGAATAAGGTCGAGGAACTGCATTCCACGTCCGAGGTAACGCTTTGCAATGCTGACAACAAGACGCAGATTAGCTTCTGACAAGCGCTGTTTAGCCTTTACGTCGCCGTCTGCAATTCTGATTGCAAGCTCGATTTCCTCTTCTGAAGTAAGAAGCGGAACTCGTCCGATTTCTTTAAGATAAACCTTTACGGGATCGTCGGTTGCAATGCCCGGCTCGGGTGCAGAAGCAGAGGAATCATCGTCCTTGTTTTCATCAAAGCTGAGGTCAATGTCATCAATTTTAATGTCACCGATGTCCTCAACAATTTCAATTCCCTGCGTTTCAATTGTGTCATAGAGCTTTTCAAGCTGTTCAGGCTCAAAATCAATCTCTCCGATTGCATCAAGAATGTCCTGATTTGTAAGCTGTCCTTTCTGCTTTCCGAGGTCGATAAGCTCCTTTACGATTGTTTTTTTATCTTGTGCAGGCATAATCCACTTTCCTTTCCTACTGCTTATTTTTCCTTATCTTGTCGAAGTAGTCTTTAAGCTCCTGCGGCGACATTGAAGCAACATCGTCGCTTGACGGCTTCTGACTTTCTTCACTGATGACTTTTATATACTCAATCATTGCCGAATGGGTTGACGCAGCCTTTACCGACTGCGACAAAAGCTGATACAGCTGTGAGGCTTCGTCCTGTGTAAAATCGGCTGCTATGTTTGTAAGCGGCTCATATCCGCTTTGGATTCTTGTTAGAAAATACTCGTAATATCGCCTGATAAGCGAGTTTTGGAACTGCTCGGGCTTTAATTGTGACGAGATTTCCTCTGCCGAATCGGGATTGTTTATCAGATACACCACAAGCGCCTCCTCGGCACTGGAGCTTCGGGGCTTTTTGTAGTGCTCGGTGTTTATCTTATCATTTCTGCCGCTTAAATCAGTCTGGATTTTCCGGACTACTTTTTTGGTGTTTTCACGGTATCTGCTCTTTGAAATATTCATAATCTGCCGATTAAAAGCGTTTTTGTCAATTCCGAATTCGGAACAGATTTTAGACGAATAGACGTCACGTTCAATCGGACTTGAAATCTCGGCAATCACCTTGGAAGCCGCTTCAAGGTAAGCCACCTTGCCATCGGTGGTTTCAACATTATGAATCTGCTTTAGCTTTTGCAGGCGATATTCAACGTCGTTGCCGCTTTTTTCAATTACAGCCTTGAAAGCCGCAGGACCGTCAGCGCCGTGTGAGCGTATGAACTCGTCAGGGTCTTTTCCGTTCGGAATTGTGAGAACTCTTATGAGAAGTCCCGCATTCCGCAGAATCGGAATTGCCCTTGCGGTAGCCTTTTGTCCGGCTTCGTCGGCATCATAACAAATTATTACTTCATCGGCGTAGCGTTTCATCAGCACAGCCTGCTCGCTTGTGAGAGCCGTTCCGAGGGTGGCGACGGCATTTGTAAAGCCTGCCTGATTTACGGAGATTACGTCCATATAGCCCTCGCAGAGAATCAGTGTTCGACTCCCTGAATTTTTGGCATTGTTAAGAGAAAACAGATTTGCACTCTTTTTGAAAACAGGCGTGTCCGAGGTATTGAGATATTTCGGCTTTTCGTCGGTCATTATTCTTCCGCCAAAGGCGATTACGTTGCCACGAAGGTCAATAATCGGAAACATCACCCTGTTTGTAAAACGGTCGTAAATTCCGTTGCCGTTTTTGCGCTTAACCGCAAGGTTTGCCGCTACAATCTCGTTGTCCTTAAACCCCTTTGAACGCAGATGATTGCACAGAGATGTCCAGTCGTCGTCAGCAAAGCCGAGTCCGAAGTGACGGATTGTGCGGTCGGAAAGTGCTCTTGAATGAAAATAATCAAGTCCTGACTTTCCTTTCGGCGAACAAAGAACGGAATAATAGTAACGTGCCGCCTCTCGGTTTGCCTCAAACACACGTGTGCGCAATTTGCTCATACTGTCATCGTAGGAATTTTCGGGCATCTCCATTCCTGCACGCTGTGCAAGGAACTTTACTGCGTCGACATAATCAAGATTTTCAATTTTCATTATAAAAGTGATTACGTCGCCGCCGACTCCGCATCCGAAGCAGTAAAACGAACCGTTTTCGGTGTAAATGTTAAAAGAAGGAGTTTTTTCGCCGTGAAACGGGCAAAGTCCGACCATATTTCGCCCACGCCGTTTTAGGCTGACATAAGAGGAAACAATTTCCGTTATGTCGTTTCGCATTTTCAGCTCCTGCAAAAATGACTCAGGAAATGCCACAAAACCCCTCCTTTCTGTTTTCCTATTATCTTTTTACGCTTTTATTTCAAATATTCCTTTTTTTAATTCAAAAAATTCATCAGCGCAACGGTCAAGACCGTTACCTACACTGATTAATATCAAAAGCTGATTTAATATTCATACAATATGTGCAATTTTAGTCTTAACAATGCACTACGGAAAGGCTTGTTGTCCTCTAAAAATAAAATTTAATCGTTAATTTTGTTCTGTAATTTTGCGGCTTTTAAGGTGTTTTTCATCAGCGTTGCAATTGTCATAGGACCTAC
>CAMBNE010000168.1 GCA_945868935.1 uncultured Clostridia bacterium | reverse complement strand
AATCGGTTGTGTTTGATAGTCAATACGGACACGGCACGCCGAGTCCCTACGACTGTAATACATACGTTTACTGTATCGCCGTAGGGGACGGCATCCCTGACGTCCCGAAACGTTACCTATATATAAACTTAAAATTCGGGCAACCGTTTTTTTCTCAATATCCGATTTTTCCACTCGATTTGCCCGTCGAGGCACTCGACAAATTCTGGTTTAGCTTAAAAATCAAATCCAAACTTCAAGGGCACGTTTATGCGTGTCCTTTTTACTTTTCACTGCGAAATGCGACTGAATAATTTATAAAATTTCAGTTTTTTACAAAAAAATATTGGCTGTTTTGAAATTTTGTTGTATAATTAGTTTTATATACTGTTTATAAGGGTATGATGCTTTGAAACTTCTGCGCAAATCCTGCATTTTAATTATGACTGCCGCCGTAATTCTTACTTCAGGGTGCAGTCTTGAATCAAAATACAACTGCGAGTTTTTCGCAATGGATACGGTTATGACGATTAACGCCTACGGCAGTAAAAGCGAAAATGCGGTAAAATCGGCGCAGAATGAAATCAACAGGCTTGATAAGCTGTTGTCCGTACAAAGCGCAAACAGCGAGATTTTCAGGCTCAACCAGTCAAAGGAAATGACCGTTTCGGAAGATACGCTGACTCTTATCACACGTTCAAAGGAAATCTACACGCTTACAGGCGGCGCATTTGACATAAGCTGTGAGCCGCTTGCACGTGAATGGGGATTTTATTCGGGACTTGAAAACAAGGTTCCGTCACAAAAGGCTATTGAAAATGCGCTTAAAGGCGTCGGAGCAGAGCATATAAATATAGAAAACAGCACTGTAAAGCTTGACGAAAATACTTCGCTTGACCTCGGCGGAATCGCAAAGGGCTATGCATCGCATAAAGCGGCTGAAATTCTGAAAGAAAACGGCGTTTCCTCTGCGCTTATGTCGCTCGGTGGAAACGTAAGAGCCGTAGGCTCAAAGCCTGACGGAGAGGACTGGAGCGTTGCAATAACCGACCCCGACGACAACTCAAAGAGCATCGGAACGCTTAAAATTTCCGACAAAGCCGTCGTGACCTCGGGCGGCTATCAGCGTTATTTTGAAGAAAACGGACAAATATACCATCATATAATAGATACTAAAACAGGTTATCCTGCCGACAGCGGCTTGAAATCCGTCACCGTTGTGTCAGATGACGACACGCTTGCAGACGCTCTTTCAACCTCGCTGTTTGTTATGGGGCTTGAAAAGTCGGGTGAGTTTTACAGCGAAAACAGCAGTCTTTTCGGAGCAGTTTTCATTACCGACAACAATGAAATTTACGTTACAGACAATCTGAAGGACAGCTTTATGTCCGAGCAAGGCTTTGAGGTGATTTCAATATGACAAACCGCATATGGATAACCATATTTTCGGTTGCGGCTCTGCTTTGTCTTGGCGTGTGGCTTTTTATTTCAAACGTGTCTTCGCAGTCAAAGGTTGTCGGAATTTACAAGAACGGCAGTCTTGTTGAAAAAATCGACTTGAACAGCGTCACAGGCGAGCGTGAAATCACGCTTTCGGGCGAATACGGCGACAACGTAATCCTTGTATCAAACGGTCACATAAAGATGAAGTCAGCCGATTGTCCCGACAAAATCTGCGTTGAGCACGGCGAGCTGAAAAGCAGTGCCTCACCGATTGTGTGCCTGCCGAACAAGGTGGTAATAAAACTTGAAAACAGCACAGACGGTGCAGACGCAAAAACAGGAGCAATAAAATGCATACAAAAAAACTGATTTTAACTGCAATTCTCACCGCCTTTGCACTTGTTGCTTTTGTGATTGAGGGTGCAATCCCTCCGCTTACCCCGATTTACGGAGTAAAGCTCGGTCTTGCAAACATTTTTACACTGTTTGCTCTATATGCACTCGGAACACGCTATGCGGCGGCGGTAATGTCGCTGAGAATCGTGCTGGGAAGTATATTTACGGGACAGCTCGTGTCGTTTATCTACAGCCTTTCGGGCGGTTTGCTTTCATTTTTGCTTATGATACTGCTGAAACGCTTTTTTCCGCTCAAACAGCTTTGGGTGTTAAGCGTTTTATGCGCCGTAACCCACAACATAGGTCAGCTTGCGGCGGCAATTCTTATGACTCAGACATTAGCGATTGCGTATTACCTGCCCGTACTGATTCTGTCGGGAATCATCGCAGGAGCATTCACAGGCTTGTGCGCACAGCTTGTGCTTATGAGGATTTCAAAAATAAGTTATAAATAATGATTATATATAAAACATAATGGAGGATAGGGATATGAAACTAAGCGGTATCAGAGTTCCGCACCGAAAACACACTTCAAGCAGTGTACCCCAAAGGCTCCCGCTGCCCGAAACGGTGGTAATTCCGATGTCAATGCACATTGGCAAGCCTGCCGTTCCGACGGTCAAGGTCGGGGAGCTTGTCAAGGTAGGTCAGCTTATCGGCTCGTCCGACGGCTTTATCAGCGCACCCGTACATTCAAGCGTGTCGGGCAAGGTGAAAAAGCTTGACGAAATCACAATGTCGGGCGGAATGAAAACGACCGCCGTTGTAATTGAAACCGACGGCGAACAGGCAGTCTGCGAAAGCGTAAAGCCGCCCGTTGTTACGGACTTTCAGAGCTTTGTAAACGCAGTAAAGGAAAGCGGAATCGTCGGACTCGGCGGTGCAGGCTTTCCTACCTTTGTAAAGCTCGGCGTAAAGGATTTGTCGGCTGTTGAAACAATCGTTATCAACTCGGCAGAGTGCGAGCCGTACATAACCTCGGACACAAGGACAATGCTTGACAAGGCTGACTATATTTCAAAGGGCATTGACTTGCTCCACAAGTACCTTGGTAAAAAACGCATTATAATAGGTATAGAAAACAACAAAAAACCCTGCATTGAAAAGATGACTAAGCTTGCAAAGTCAAAGGAAAACGTTGAAGTAAAGGTACTGCCCTCAATTTATCCGCAGGGCGGTGAAAAGGTGCTTGTCTACAACACAACAGGCAGAATGATTCCCAAGGGCGGACTTCCGCTTGACGTGGGCGCAATCGTAATCAACTGCACTACGCTTGCAACGATTGCCGAATACATTGAAACAGGTATGCCGCTTGTTGAAAAGTGCATTACCGTTGACGGCTCGGCTGTAAAAGAGCCGAAAAACGTAGTCGCTCCCATAGGCACTCCGCTTGAAAAGCTGTTTGAATTCTGCGGCGGATTCAAAAGCGAGCCGAAAAAGGTACTCTATGGCGGTCCGATGATGGGAATTGCCGTTTCTTCGCTCGACGTTCCCGTACTCAAAATGACGAACGCCGCAATTGCGCTTGACGAAAAGGAGGCTCGTCCTTCCAAAACAACTGCCTGCATTAACTGCGGCGAGTGCGTAAACCACTGTCCGTTAAGGCTTGACCCACGTGCAATTGCAAAGGCTTACAGGCTTGACCAATGCGACGAGCTGAAAAAGCTGTGCGCCGATTTATGTATGGAATGTGGCTGTTGTGCGTACGTCTGCCCTGCAAAAAGGCACATTGTCCAGACCAACAAGCTTGCAAAGGCAAAGCTTAACAAATACTTAAGAGAACAGAAGGAGGACAAAAAATGAATAAGCTGATTTCCTCCGTTTCACCCCACATAAATTCACCGAGGACTACGCAGAAAATTATGCTCGACGTGCTTATCGCCCTGCTCCCGGCAGGCGTTGCCTCGGTAATAATATTCGGCTGGCGTTCACTGCTCGTTATCGGCGTTTGCGTAGCAGTCTGCATATTGTCCGAATTGATTTTTGAAAAAATCTGCAAAAAGGAAAACACTGTTTTCGACCTTTCTGCTGTTGTAACGGGCGTTCTGCTTGCCTACAACCTGCCTGTTTCAATTCCGCTGTGGCAGGCGGCTTTCGGAAGTCTGTTTGCAATTGTTGTTGTAAAACAGCTTTTCGGCGGAATCGGTCAGAACTTCGCTAACCCTGCAATCACCGCAAGAATTGTGATGATGACTGCGTTTTCGGGCACTATGACCAC
>CAMBNE010000167.1 GCA_945868935.1 uncultured Clostridia bacterium | reverse complement strand
CGTCCCGAAACGTTGCCGATATATCAATCAATCCAAGGCAAACAAACTTATCCAATCAACACGCATTATTACAAATCCGGAGCGTAGCGACCATTAATTCCGCATTCCGAATTACGCATTCCGCATTAAATTTTGGTTTATCTCAAAATGCGAGCTTATAATTCCAGCTTATTTAAACGGATAGTCTGATAAATAATTATGCACAATGCATTATGAATTATGCATTACAAATCAGCTGTTATTTCCGATAAATGAAAGCGGGTCGGCGTAGTTTCCGTTCACCTTGACGGCAACGTGAATGTGGTTTTTGTCGCTCGCCTCATATGGTACCGAGCCGACGGTGCCGATTTTATCGCCTGAATTCACCGAGTCGCCCTCGCTTACGCTTATGTCGCCCAGACCGCTGTAAATGCAGACTGCATCATTAACGGAAATTTCAACGGTTTTGCCGTACATTTTGTCCTCGCTTACCTTTGTGACAGCACCGTCAGCCATTGCGCAAACATCGTCGCCAAGCTCGCCTGCAAAGTCCACGCCGAGATGAGGTTTCCACACGTTCGGCGTTTTAAAATACACGCTCTCCTTGCTGAACTCACGAATAATGTTGTTCGATTTCAGCGGATAGGTGAGTGACAAATCGGTTGAAAGCATAGTTTCAAGTGCGTCCTCAGACGCTTCGGCAGTAGTCGGCTGAGTCGTTTCCTCCTGCGAAACGGCTGTCACCTTCGGAATAGTCGAGTCGAGCTTCGGCTCGGCAAGCGTTTCCGTAACTCCCGTAACAACCTGATTTACCTGCTGTGCCTGCGTGGTTTCGGTCTGCGGATTTGTCGCCTTTTGCGGAATGGACATCGTGTTGTATGTTGAGTAAATCGCCATACTAACGGCTATAAGGCAGATTGAAAACGCCGTGTAAAAGCCGATTTTTTCTCTGCGGCTGCGTTTTTTGCGCCCGTTGTTTCTGTTATAATAATCGCTCATAGAAGCACCTCCGCAATTATTATTGTCAGAGATATTCAGTTTATACAGATTTTTCAAATTAATTCTGATATCGAAAAATATAAGATATATTGTAGCGAGCGACACCCTCGTCGCTCACGAATAACGCTCAAACGTTGTTGTAAGGAATTTGAACGACGATAGTAAACAGAACGTTTCCTTTACAGTCGTAGGGACACGGCGTGCCGTGTCCGCAGTGATTATGAAACTTTACCGATTATATCATCAATATAGCTACAAACAAACCTTTCCGTAGGGGACGGCTTCCAGACGTCCCATTCACACAAAATTACAACACAATTTATGTGTGGGTTGATTAAACAATAGTAATAAAATTCTTTGCAAAATTGCGTGATAAATATTTACAATTCTGAAAATTAGTGATAAAATAAACTTGCGACACAAATTGAATAATTTTTTCCGGACAAGTGTGTATTTTTATCTCGGTAAAAATGCATGCTCTGTTTAGCATACTTGTTCGGGTATTGCAATTTGTGTCGCAGCAAAAGGAGCTATGCGTTTTTCGTGCGTGGCTTCGGCTGCGCACTTTTTATTTTTTAAGGAGGAAACAAAAATGAGGAAATTAACAAAAACAGTATCGGCACTGTTAACTGCTGTAATGCTGATGAGCGTTGTGCTCTGCGCACCGTTTACAGTAAGTGCTTCGACAAGCGGTGATTATGGGTATACAATACTTGATGACGGCACAGCGGAAATTACAAAATATAAAGGTAATAAAACCGGAGTTGTAATTCCAAGCAAGATTTCCGGTTATAGTATTACTCGTATTGGTAAGTTTGCTTTTATGGGGTCTAAAAGTCTTGAAAATGTTGTTTTCCCTGAAAGCATAAAATACATTGGTTACGGTGCTTTTGCAGCTTGCACAAATTTAAAAAGTGTAACGTTTAGTGATAGTAAAAATTATATTAATATAAAAAGATTTGCTTTTTATGAATGTCCAAATCTTAAAAGTGTAACACTACCTGAAGAAGTATGTATATATGATTGGGCATTTGGGTATAATTATAATGAATTTTCAGACAAAAAGTCAGACGGTTTTACAATCTATGGTTATACAGACTCAGATGCTGAAACATATGCAATAAATAACGGATTTCGTTTTGTTTCTTTAGGAGAGGCGAAGTATGTTTATAGACACGAGACTGGTTCATATGCTTATGATAATAATTATTATAGTTTTGACGAAATTTATGAGAATAGCGGACTTATTGCCGAGTTTTATAGCAGTGATGATTATGGTAACAGTGAGAATTTAATAGGAAGCTGTAAAATAAGCAGATATTTTAGCAGTGATAATTCCGGTTGGTATTATCAGGGATATTGTGAAAATATTAATATGGCAGATGGTTGCATTAGGAAATTTAAAGATGGTAACGGAAGAGAATTACATTTTAATGGTTCGAGTAGTTCTGACAGTTCCGGTTGGGGTATTGCGGGAATGAAAGATTATATAATAGTAGAAGTTAGCCCCTTAACAGCCAATATTACTGTCACATTAAAATTACCTGAAGATAGTGTATACTATGAACCTGTGCAGGATTTTGATTTTCTTACATATTGTTTTTATGACAAAAATCCGGAAGGTGAAATTAACAGTTATACCTATGACGGCACTCCTAAAATTCCCAAAGTTAAATTTTTCGAAAAAAACGGAAAAACTCGTGAGCTTAAAGAAGGTAAGGACTATACGTTAACCTGTACAAATAATGTTAATGCAGGTACTGCAACTGCAACGATAAAAGGTATGGGAATTTATGCAGGTACAACAGTTATTAAGAATTTTACTATAAATAAGGCTGATCAGGACTTGCTTGCAAATATTACAACTACAAATCTGAAATGCGGTGAAACTGCTCAGATAGTTGCAATCGGTGAAGGCAACATCACCTATAGTTCAAGTGATAAAAGTGTTGCACAGGTAAGTTCAAAAGGCGTTGTAAAGGCTGTTGGCGAGGGATATACGGTGATTACAATAAATGCCGCCGGAAATAATAATTATAATCCTGATACTGAAAGAATTATAGTTTTTGTCAGCGGTACCGCTAATCCGACAGAACCAACAAAACCCGTTCAGATTATCGGTGACGTAAACGGTGACGGTTCTATAACTGTACTTGATGCAACAACACTGCAAAAGTACATTTCAGGACTTGTTTCTCTCAGTAATGAACATCTTGCCCTTGCCGATACAAACGGTGACGGAACCGTTACTGTTCTTGACGCAACCGCAATCCAGAAATACATCGCAGGTCTTGTCACTGAATTAGGCTAATCTTTTAAATCAAAAAAACTGCTCGGCACAATGTTGTCGGGCAGTTTTTCTACTTTCAAAAAAATGCTCCAAAACTGTCGGGCAAAGAAGGTTTGATAATATCAATCTGTCTGCCCAAATTGCGTGTCGAGGCACTCGACTTTTTTGGATTTATTTGCATAATTTACTTTTATCTTTAAAGATTACTGTTGAATACAAAAATTATGTAAAATTTATGAACAAATATATCGAATTATACAGCTTTTTATGAAACAAAATAACTATTGTATTTATAAGTATTGAGTGGTATAATTATCCATAAGGTGTAATACTTCTAATATAGAAAATTAATTTAAAAATCGGTCTTGATTTCTGACCGTATTGTATTGTGTGTTTATTTGGGTGATAATATGAAAAAACTCGTTATTTTTGGTTTTGACGGAACTATTGCAGATACCTCTCCGGGTATTCTTTACTGCTTTAACACCACCGCAACGGCTATGGGCTATCAGCCTGTTGACCACGACGCTCTCTACGGCGTTATCGGTATTCCGCTTGAAAAGGGATTCCGCAAGCTTTTTGATATGAAGGACGACGAAATTGAATACGCTGCGAACAACTACAGCAAGCTTTACTCGCAAAAGGGCAAGGAGATGTTTTCGCTTTATCCCGGCATTGAAAATACCCTCAGAGAGCTCAGAAAAGAGGGCTGTAAGATTGCGATTGCAACGCAGAAGCACAGAATGTTTACCTCGGATATGCTTGAGGTTTACGATATTGCCGATTTGT
>CAMBNE010000166.1 GCA_945868935.1 uncultured Clostridia bacterium | reverse complement strand
AAGGCTTTCGGCGAGGAAATTTATAATCTTAAAAACTTTGGAATTCACGGCCCTGTTGAAGTCAGCGGAATAGGTGCAAATGCTAAAATGAACGAGTTTTGTGCGGCTATGGGACTTTGTAATCTGAAACATATTGATGAGGAGATTGCAAAGAGGAAAAAAGCAGTTGAAAGATACAGGGAACACCTTGGTTCAGTAAAAGGTATAAAGCTTTCTCCCAAGCAAGACGGAGTTGTTTCAAATTATGCGTATTTTCCTGTTGTTTTTGATGAAAAAGTATTCGGAAAGAGCAGAGATGAAATTTCTGATGAGCTTGCGGCTGAGGGCATATTCTCACGTAAATATTTCTATCCGTTGACGAATACCTTTGATTGATACAAGGGTAGATTTAATGCTGACAATACCCCTGTTGCAGTTAATATAAGTGAGAGAGTTTTGACATTACCGTTATATGCGGATTTACCTTTAGATGATGTTGATAGGATTTGCAGAATTATTTTGAATTAATTACTTATTAAAATATAGATTAACGAAATATGTTTTGGGACTTGATAATATGCAAACTTCGGTTTTGGATTGGCTTGATAATACTGCCGAAAGGTATGCCGGCAAGACGGTTTTTGCCGACGAGGACAGAAAAATTACTTTTTCTGAGTTTAACAATTACACAAAATCAATCGGTACTTACATTGCCCGACTCGTTTCGGGCAATTTGCCTGTTGTGGTTATGAGCGGTCGTCACGTACTGACGCCTGCCGCTTTTCTCGGTGTTGTAAGGGCAGGGTGCTTTTATGCGCCTATGGATGCCACTATGCCGCTGTCAAGATTGAACAGCATACTGGGTGTAATTAAGTCAGATTTTATGCTTGTAGACAAAGAACACCTTGAAACGGCAAAAAAACTTGACTTTAGCGGAAAAATAATTATCATAGATGATATAATATCGACAATTCCCGATGAAAACTTGCTTAGTAAGGCTTGCTCTGGACTTACCGAGATTTCACCGCTTTATGTGATTTTTACATCGGGCTCTACAGGTGTGCCAAAGGGCGTTATCACCTCGCACCATTCGCTGATGTGCTACATTGACGCAGTGTGCAAGGTGCTTGACATTAACGAAACTGACGTTCTGGGCAACCAGTCGCCGCTTGACTATATTGCCGCCGTGAGGGACATTTATCTGCCGCTTAAGACAGGTGCGTCAACGGTGATTATCCCGAAAAACGAGTTTTCAATGCCTACAGAGCTTTTTGAAACGCTCAACAAAAACAGGGTGACTGCGCTCTGTTGGAGTGTTGCGGGAATTGAACTGCCTGCAAAGCTCGGCGCATTCGACTGCGTAAAGCCTGAGTACCTTAAAAAGGTTTGTTTCTCCGGCTCGGTTATGCCTTGCAAATATCTGAAAATCTGGCAGGAGAATCTGCCCGACGTGCTGTACGTCAATCAGTACGGCCCGACGGAGGCAACTGCCTCGTGCACATACTATGTCGTTGACGAAAAGGTCGATGATGATACCGTTCTGCCGATAGGCACTCCGTATGAGAACTACTCGGTTATTCTGCTTAATGAGGACGGAACTGAAACCGCCGTGGGCGAAATCGGAGAAATTTGTGTGAAAGGTCCGATTCTTGCGCTCGGATATTACGGCGATTTACAGCGTACAAGCGAGTCGTTTATTCAGAATCCGCTCAACAAAAATTACCGTGAGTTGATTTACAAAACGGGCGACCTCGGAAGTCTTCGTGAGGACGGACTGCTGATGTTTCACGGCAGAAAAGACCGCCAGATTAAGCATATGGGACACCGCATTGAGCTTGGCGAAATTGAAGAAACCGCAAAGCAGATTGACGGACTCGGCGAGTGCTGTGCGCTTTACTACAAGGAAAAGGAGCATCTATACCTTTTCTATACGGGGGAAGTGCCGTCAAAGGAAATCGTCCTGCATTTCAGAAAGGTTCTGCCTGCATTTATGGTGCCGAGAAAGCTTGTTGCGCTTGAAGAACTGCCGAAATTACCGAACGGCAAGCTCGATATGCAGAGTATGAAAGCGATGTTTAAATAGAATTATTACAACGTCGTCGTAGGGACACGGCGTGCCGTGTCCACACATAAATTGCATTGCAATTTATATGAAAGGGACGTCTGGGAATCCGCCCCCTACGGAAAAGTTTGTTTGTAACTGCAAAGATGATTTATTCGGTTGAGCTTGATAATCACTGCGGACACGGAGTGAGTGTCCCTACGGTTGTAAACAAATGTTTCGAATTAATAAAAATTTTATTTTTCTAAAAAACAGCCCGTTTTTGTTGCACTTTTGTTGCACTTCGTGTTGTATAATGAAAAACAGGAGGTTATAATATGGACGAATTAATGGAAATACTTGAAGAATTAAGACCTGACGTTGACTTTGAAAACGAAACTGCTCTTATCGACGACGGCGTGCTCGATTCATTTGACATTGTTGCGCTTGTCGGTGAGCTTAACGATGCTTTTGATATTGAAATCAAGCCGAACAATCTTGTTCCCGAAAACTTCAATTCGGCAAAGGCTATGATGGCTTTGATTGAACAGCTTCAGGATGAATGAGGTTGTTATGGACAAGTCATTATTCAAGGAGCTTGCGCTGAAGCTCGGCACACCGTCATATGTTTTTGACAGCGACGAGTTTGAAAAGCGTGCTCAGCTTGTAAAAACTGAATTTGGCGCAGACACCGGGCTTTGCTTTTCTATAAAAGCAAACCCGTTTTTGCTTAAATGTCTGCCCGATTGCTTTGATAAAATTGAGGTTTGCAGTCCCGGAGAGCTTACAATCTGCGAAAAGACAAATGCCGATATGGACAAGGTCATTTTTTCGGGCGTGAACAAGACAAAAGCCGACGTTGAACGTGCAATGGACGATAAGGTCGGCACGTTTACGGCGGAGAGCTATCTGCACTTAAAGCTGATTAACGAGAGCGCAGTAAAAATAGGAATCAGAGTTCCTGTTCTTGTAAGGCTTACGGGCGGCAGTCAGTTCGGTATGGACGAAAATGACGTGCTTGACGTTATAAGAAACCGTGATGATTACAGCGGAATCGAGATTGTCGGTCTGCACTACTTTACGGGCACACAGAAAAGAAAGCCTGCTGCAATTGAAAAAGAGCTTGACTACGTTACGGAGTTTATCGACAGGGTAAAGAGCGAGCTTGACTTTGAAATTGAGCGTGTCGAGTACGGAACAGGACTTGCAGTTGATTATTTCAGCGACGATGCCGACGAAACGGAGAAGGAGCGACTTTGTGCGGTTGCGCCTAAAATCAGGGAACTTGCTAAAAAGGTAAAGCTTACTGTTGAAATGGGCAGATTTTTTGCCGCACCCTGCGGATATTATTTTACAAAGGTTATGGACGTAAAGACGAACTGCGGAGTAAACTATGCAATTGTCGACGGCGGACTCAATCAGCTTAAATATGACGGACAGCTGCAGGGAATGCAGATTCCGAAAATTACTCATATTAAGGGCGAGGGCAGCGTTTGCGGTGAAAGCACAGATAAATGGACGCTTTGCGGAAGCCTTTGCACAACAAACGATATTCTTGCGAGAAACGCAGAATTTTCTTCGCTTGAAATCGGAGATATACTCGTGTTTGAGCGCACGGGCGCATATTCGGCAATGGAGGGTATGGCGGTTTTCCTCAGCAGAGAAATGCCCGTTATTTCGATTTATTCGGAAAAAGACGGATTAAAAATCGTCAGAGAAATGATTTATACGGACGTTTTTAATACACCGTGAATTTAATTCGGAATTCGGAATGCGTAATTAATGATCGGTCGAGTGAAAACGTGGAGTATTTATGTGAAAACCGTTGACCGAATTTTAAATTGATATATAGGTGACGTTTCGGGCGACCACACAGGGTCGCCCCTACGGAATAAATTAAAATAAAGATATAAAATAAACTGTAGGGGCAGCCCTATGTGGCTGCCCAATGGGTAACAACAACCGTTTCCTTTTAAGTCGTAGGGACACTCACTCCGTGTCCACACAAAAATTGCAACGCAATTTTTGTGAATGGGACGTGTAGGAACC